>NZ_JBIAUR010000001.1:0-70546 GCF_042893105.1 Streptomyces sp. NPDC001663
AGTGACGGGGGTGGGGTTGTTGGCCGGGATCGCTTTCATGATTGGCCCCAGCGCTCTGGCGATGCCGTCCTCGGGCATGCCGTAGTCGCGCAGTGCCCTCGGCGCGTCCAGCGCCAGGCGGAGGGCGGCCAGGCCCGCGCTCGCCCCGTCGGTGGGGAAGACCGTGCCGAAGGCCTGGGCGATGCGCGCCTCCGCCTCGGGGGCGTGCGGGGCGTTGAAGGCCAGGACGTGGGGCAGCACGACGGCGTGGGTCTGGGCGTGCGGGAGGTTGAACATGCCGCCGAGGACGTGGCAGATCTTGTGATGCATGCCGGAGCCGGCCGAGGCGAAGGCGACCGCGGCGAGGTAGGCGCCGTACAGCGTCTGCTCGATGCCCTCGACGCTGGTCGAGTCCTCGGCCACCGCCGGCAGGCCGGTCGCCAGTGCGCGGATGCCCTCCTGCGCCAGCGCCCGGTCGATCGGGTCGGCACGCGGGCCCCACATCGAGTCCACGCAGTGCGCCATCGCGTTCAGGCCGCTGGCGACTGTCATCTCGCCGGGCAGCGTGGTCAGCAGACCGGCGTCGTAGACGACCGACGCGGGCAGCACCTTGCCGTCCACACCGGTGGTCTTGGTCTCACCCTCGGTCAGGCCCCACACGTTGGTCGCCTCCGAGCCGGCGTACGTGGTGGGTACCGCGACGATCGGCAGCCCGGTGGTCAGCGCCACCGCCTTGGCCAGACCCGTGGTCGAGCCGCCGCCGACGCTGACCAGGATGTCCGCGCCCGCGTCGGAGGCTGCACGAAGGGCTCGCCCGGCGACCTCGACCGGTACGTGCATCACGACCTCCTCGTGACGCAGTACGAGCGGGATCTCCTTGGCGATCGGATCGGCCAGTTCCCTCTCACGGTCCGACGCGATCAGCATGACCTTGGAACTGCCGAGTGCCTCGACCTCCGCCGCCACAGCGGCGGGCGACTCCCCGGCCGCGAACACCACCCGCTGGGGAAGGGTCTCGTGCGTGAATCTCATCGCTTGCTCCTTCGGTGGCTCTGGCGGCCTCAGGCCCCGGCCAGCCATCGCGTGCCTTCGGAGTAAATGTGCTCGACCGCTGGGCCGGTGAGACCGGGGAGCCCGTCCTTCACCATGAAACCCGCCTTGGTCTGCAGGTAGGCCAAGTGCCGGTAGCCGGAAGGGAACCGGTCCAGGAGCTCGGGATCCAACGTCAGTGACGCGGCGGGGTCGACGACGTCGAGCCGGTCCTTCTCGTAGATCGGTTGCCGGCGCACGAGGGTCCAGCGCCCCTCGTGCCGGGAGAGGAAGTCATAGAAGCGGCCGGTGCAGACGACATCGACCTCGATGCCGTCGATGCTCTCGCGCTGGTTGATCGTCATCTTCGTCTGGGCGATGGCCCGTTCGCCGGCGATGTCCGCGGTGTGACCGCCCAGGAAGTGGAGAATGCTGACTCCGTTCTCGAAGCCCTCACGACTGGCCTTGATGAAGTCGGTGGCACTTCCCTGGAACCAGGTGGCGCTCATCCAGCCGTCGCGCGGATGCCAGACCGTGGCGAAGCGGCCCCAGTCCCCGGCATCGCGCCACAGCGCC
This sequence comes from Streptomyces sp. NPDC001663, assembly GCF_042893105.1. Classification (NCBI taxonomy): domain Bacteria; kingdom Bacillati; phylum Actinomycetota; class Actinomycetes; order Kitasatosporales; family Streptomycetaceae; genus Streptomyces; species Streptomyces sp. NPDC001663. The sequence goes on from NZ_JBIAUR010000001.1 coordinate 1,585, forward strand.
CAGTTCTCGATGAGCTGCCGGATCTCGTGGCGGTCGTTGTCGACCTGCGACATTGTTGACTCCTTGGAAGGGTGGGGGTCCCTGGTACAGGGGCCTCGTCAGAAGGACCGGAGGAACTCCTCCACCTCTCGGTGGAGCTGCTCGAGGGCCTCTGCCTCTCGGACCTCCGCCAGCCATGCCGCTCCCACCGCCGGGCTGAAAGCCGCAGCAAGGCACCACATCCAGCCGGGCAAGGCCCGGGGGCCCGGCGCACGCCGTGTCACGTGCGCCCTACGACCTCGTCGCATCGTCAGATGGGGTAGTGGCGGGATCCGGACTGGATGGTGATCCAGCGCAGCTCGGTGAACTCCTCCAGCGCGGCGCGGGAGCCGAAGCGGCCCCAGCCGCTGGCGCCGACACCGCCGAAGGGCATCTGGGGCTCGTCGTGCACGGTGGCGCCGTTGATGTGGCAGATGCCGGACTTGATCCGACGGGCGACGTCGAGTGCCGCGGCCGCGTCCTTGCCGAAGACCGCTGCGGAGAGTCCGTACTCGGTGTCATTGGCTACCGTGACGGCTTCGTCGGTGGAGTCGACCTCGATGATCGAGACCACCGGTCCGAAGGACTCCTCGCTGTAGATGCGCATGTCCGGGGTGACACCGCGCACCACGGTGGGCTGCACGAACAGGCCGTCGGCCGTGCCACCGGTCAGGACCTGCGCGCCCTTGGCACGGGCGTCCTCGATCAACGCGACCACGTGGTCCCGGGCGGCGGTGTGGACCAGCGGGCCGATCTGTGAGGCGGGGTCGCTCGGGGGGCCGACGACCAGCTTGGCGGCACGCTCGGCCAGGCGGGAGGAGAGCTCGTCGGCGACGGTCCGGTCGACGATGACGCGCTCGGTCGACATACAGATCTCGCCCTGGTTCATGAAGGCACCGAAGCTCGCCGCGGCGGCGGCCTCCTCCAGATCCGCGTCAGGGAGCACCAAGAAGGGCGCCTTGCCGCCGAGTTCGAGGACCACCCGGGTCAGGTGACGGCCACCGAGTTCGCCGATGACACGGCCGACGCGGCTGGAGCCGGTGAAGTTCACGCGGGTCACGGCGGGGTGGGCGATCAGGGCCTCGACGACGCTCGGACCGTTCTCGGGCGCGTTGCTGATCAGGTTGACCGCTCCGGCGGGCACGCCGGCGTCATGCAGCACCTGGACGATGGCGGCCTGGGTGAGCGGCGTCTGCTCGGAGGACTTCAGCACAACCGTGTTGCCCCACACCAGTGGCCACACGACGGCACGCACACCGAGGATCAGGGGCGCGTTCCACGGCGCGATGCCGACGACGACGCCGACCGGCTGACGCACACCGAGGGCGGTGAGGCCGGGCACGTCCGACGGGATGACCTCGCCGACAGCCGCGTAGGCCTGGGCCGCCGCCTCGACGAGCATGCCCTTCGCGACGTGCACGTTGAAGCCGCACCAAGGAAGAGTGGCACCCATCTCGCGGCTCATCGTGGCGACGATCTCGTCGGTGCGCTCGCCGAGCAGGACGGCCGCCCGCTCCAGGACCGACCGCCGCGCGGCCGGCGGAAGGCCCGACCACTCCGGAAGGGCGGCCGCCGCCGCGTCCACCGCGAGGTTGACATCCTCGACGGAGGCTGCCGCGACCCGTGCAATGGGTTCTCCGGTCAGGGCCTCGGTCGTCTCGAAGTAGCGGCCGTCCCTGGCCGCGACGTGCTCGCCCGCGATGAGGAGGTCGCTGGTCCGGACCGCGCCGGACGTGGGTGCCTTGATCTCAGTAGCTGACATTGTTGTCGCCTCGCCTCCACAGCAGCGGCGATCGTCGTCGATCGCCGCGGGAATCTTCATGTCGAACTCTCTGCCGCCGACCGCCCGCCCTGAAGCCTCTTGTCCGTTCATCGAACAGCGGCGTGAGGGGGATGCGGTCGGCCTTCCCGGGTGTCAGGCCGGCGGCATGCGCTTGGACTGGTGCATGTGCGCCAGGCGCCAGCCCTCCGCGGTCTTCTCCCAGACCCGGGTCATCGCCTCCTGGACGGGGAAGGGCGGAAGGTTCTCGTCGAAGAAGATGTGCATCTCCTGGAGACACGTGGTGATCGCGGTGTCGCCGTGGACCGTGATGCTCAGTTCCTCGGCCTTGGCGAAGACGGTGCGGCGGCGGGTCGAGGCGAAGTGGGCGAAGGCCTCCCGGCCGTCGATCTTCCCGACCGGGCCGTGGACGACGTGACTGTCCTCGAGCATGAGGGCGATCAGCGCCTTCTCGCCCTCGACGAGAGCCACGAGCCAGGCGGCTTCCGCCTGTTCGATCGCCTGGAGGGTCGCGGTGGCCGCGGTGGACGTGGTCGCTGTCATAGGTCCAGCTCCAGAATCGGTGAGAGTGCTCGCGATGAGCAGGTGGTGAACATGCCGTCGGCGCGTTCCCGATCGGTGAGGATGTCGTCGCGGTGGTCGGGCTCTCCGGCGAGGACGCGCACGATGCACTCGCCGCAGATTCCCTGCTGGCACGAATAAGGGGCGTCCACCCCATTGGCGAGCAGGACGTCGAGGACGCTCTGGCCCTCCTCGATCCCGTACTCGCCGCCGGTCCTGGCGAGCCGCACTCGAAAGGCCCCGCCGGCCTTGTGCTCGTCGGCGTCCTCGACGGGTGCAAAGCGCTCCTTGTGGATCGCTTCGGCAGGCCATCCCGCTGCGAGCGCGGAGGAGATCACGAAGTCCATGAAGCCTCCCGGTCCGCAGACGTAGATCGCCGTGTGGGGATCGGGCCGGCCTATGTCGGTGGCGATGCCGAACCGCTGGTCGTCCGGGCCGTCGTCGAAGTGGAGGCGAACACGGGGGTTGTGCTCCAGTTCGTCGAGGAACGCCGAGTCTCCCCGGCTCCGCGCGCAGTAGTGCAACTCGTACTCCGCGCCGCTCGCTTCGAGCGCGTGTGCCATGGCCAGCAGAGGAGTGACGCCGATACCGCCGGCCACCAGCAGATGGCGTCGTGCCTCGTCCGAGACTCCGAACCTGTTCCGGGGGCGGGAGATCCGCAGCCGGTCGCCCTTGCGGAGTCGATGCATCCCCAGCGAGCCGCCGCGCGACGCGGTCTCGGCCAGCACCGCCAGCCGATAGCGGGTGCGGTCGTGCGGCGGCCCGCACAGGGAGTACTGGCGGACCAGCCCGGCGGCACTGTCGACCAGTACGTCGACATGCGCGCCGGCGGCGAACTCCGGGAGCTCGACGTCGTCGGGACTGACCAGGTCGAGCACCACGATCCGACTGGTGGCGTCGCGCCGGGCGTCCACGATGGTGTCGAGCCAATCGTTGCTCATGATGCTCGCTCAGATTCCAGCGGTGGCCGGGGCGTCGGCGTCGTCGCCCGCCGGGCGCTTGCCGAGGGTGAAGAGCCCGGACTGGGTGCGGTGGACCTCCGAGGGGTCGCGGACGATGTTGATCGGGTCGCGCCCGGCCTCGACGTCGTCGACCATCGTGAGCAGCATGCGGCGCAGCATGACGACGCCGCGGTCCGAGGTGGCCAGGGTCTCCTCGGAGTCCAGGGTGATCGCTCCCTGCGAGCCCTGGGCCTCCGCGTCACCGGGGAAGCGGTGGCGCTCCTCGTCGGTCAGCTCGTGGTTCTGCTTGCCGTTCTGCGTGATGCCGATCACGAAGCGGACCATGCGCTCGGGATCGTTGCTGCGGATCGAGAAGAAGAGCCGGTTGGTGGTGTCGTCGGAGGGCACCAGCCACAGCAACTGGTCCGGATTGTCGGGGGTCATCTTCACGTAGTCCGGCAGGCCGAAGATGTTGGGAAGGTGCTGCTCGACCGCGAAGCCGTACTCGGTGACCTCACCGTCCTCGCCCTCGACCTCGAATCGCTGGACGTACTTCACGCCGTGGTCGGTGCGCTCGTACGTCACGCGCTCGGCGATTGTGGCCGGGTCGAAGAAGCTCTCGGGGTAGCCGAACGTGCCTGTGCCCAGCATCTGGTACCCGCTGTGCGTGGAGTGCAGCCAGGTGACGTGCGTCGGGTCGGCGCCGTTCTCGTACATGTTGAGCCAGTTGAAGTCCGCCGGCATACCAAGGACCGCGGCGTGCGGGACCGGCCAGCTGGCGAAGTACTTCTCGTCCTCCGCGGGGTTCTCCAGCGCGTCGTAGCGCGGGAGTTCGGGCTTGAACTCGGGCGGGCCCATGTAGACGAAGACCAGGCCGTAGCGCTCCTGGACGGGGTACCACGGCTGGCGGGCGGCGTCGCGCCTGCGCCCCAGGCCCGGCTCACACGCCTGCTCGATGCAGCGGCCCTGCGTGTCGAACTTCCAGCCGTGGTAGCAGCAGCGGATGCCGTCGTCCTCGACACGGCCGTAGAAGAGACTGGCACCGCGGTGGGTGCAGCGCTCGATCACGACACCGGGTTGGCCCTGCCCGTCCCGGAACACGACCAGGTCCTCGCCCAGTACGCGGGTCTTCTGCGGCAGGGCACCGGCGACGAGCGTCTCCGAGCTGGCGATCGGGTGCCAGTAGCGACGCAAGGCCTCCCCCATGGGCGTACCGGGCCCGACCTCGCGCAGACGGGCGTTGTAGGAGGGCTTCGGGCGACCGTAGCCGGTACCGGTGTCGACCTCTGAAGTGGTGGTCATCGTCTTGTCTCCCGTGCGGCTCGGGCGCACAGCTGGTGGCGCGTGCAGGGCTGTGGGGGATCACCTGCGAGGGCACCGTTCTGCGCGACCCTCGAATGAGATTGTTTATTCACATTCGCATTTCACTTCGCGGTGCGTCAAGGGTCATGTCCAGGTGTCCGCTCGGCGGGGAGAGGCTGATTTCCTGACGGTTGCGCCCCAGCTCCGAGCCGGTCGGGCACTGTGCCGCCTCTGCACGGCACTCGCTCGCCGACCCGATTGCGCCACTGCTCACGACCCAGCAATGCCAGGTGCAGGGCCGCCGGAACGCATGCCGGCGGCGTATACGCTGAGGCGGTGAGTACCGAACCTTCACTCGATCTGCCGCCAGCACAGCAGGCCCGGAGCCGGCTGACCCAGCAGCGAATCCTGGAAGCGGGTACGGCCCTCCTGACAGAGGGCGGCACCGAGGCGCTCACCATCGCGGCCGTCGCCGCTCGAGCGGGCGTCTCGGTGGGCAGTGTCTATCGACGGTTCGGCGACAAGGACCGCTTGATCGCCGCACTGCAGCACGACATGATCGATCACTTTCGCGCCGACATCATCCGCCGCTTCGCTCCGCTGCGCACAGACCCGACCACACTGATCGCCTCGGCGGTCGCCGGGATCACGGAGACGTTCGAAGCACACGCACGCCTGATGCGTGTCTTCATCACCGCGGGCACCACCGATCCCGCAGTGTCCGAAGTCGGGTCCGACGCCAGCATTGACTCCGGCCAGGTGTTCCGGCAATTCCTGGAACCGATCGTGCCGATGATCAGCGCGCCAGAGCCGGACTTGCGGCTGGATGTCACCTTTCGCCTGGTGTACGCGGCGTGCATGAACCGCGTGCTGCACGGCGAACGATTCGAGTCCGAGCGACCGCTGACGTGGCGTCAACTCACTGACGAGCTGGCGAACGTTGCCTGCCTGTACCTACTGGGCGCGTCGACGGAGTGAGCCCCCGGGCACCCTGATGCGAATGCGAGGTACGCTTCACATTCACCTCGGGCCGCGACATACTGTCGCGGGCTTCCAACACGTCCGGAATCAGCGATGACCTGGACTGTCGACGCCCCCGGGAATCCCATGGAAGACGTCCAGTCGGCCACTCGGCCGCCAAGGGAAGGAACCGCCCCATGCGAGAGCCGCTCAGCTACGAGATCGCGCACGGCGCCGCTCTGGCCGCTCTGGAAGCAGGAAGGGCCGAGGGGCACAAGGTGTGCGCCGTCGTGGTCAACCGAAGCGGTGTCACGAAGGTTCTCCTCAGCGACGACGGCGTTGGTCTTCTCGGTGTGGAAACCGCGCGACGCAAGGCTTACACCTCGGCCGTGAGCGGTGTCCCGACGGCCAAGTTCGCGGCCTTCGCCGCGTCCCCCCAGATGCAGGTGGCACCTCCTCACCTGGTTGATGCCAACCTCCTGCCGGTCGCCGGCGGCGTGCCGATCGTGACGGGCGACGGCGAGGTCATCGGTGCCATCGGCGTGGGCGGGGCGGACGACGTCACTGACGACCGCATCGCGCACCAGGCTCGAGACTCCGTCGCGAAGATCGTTGCGTAGGCATTCCTCCCGGTCGACGCAGGCCGCGCTACTAGGCCTCGCCGAGGACGAAACGACACCACCCGCAACGCGCTCCTGAGGCTCTCCGGCATCACCGATGTGATCATCGTCAGTCGCCCGAGCCCCGCCTCCGACTCGAGGACCGACCGTGCTGTGCGGCGGGCCAGTCCGTGGTCAAGGTCTGAGCGAGCGACCAAGTTGCTCGCGTGAAGGGTCCGCCACACACCGTTCCCATCAGCGAGCAAGTCGCACGCTTGCTTGGAGGGGCTACTCACAACGGCAATGAGATCCGCCGCTCGCAGCCTCCCAATGGCTGGCGTTCGGAGTCTTGAGGCTGCCGCAGCCCGTCTAAGGATGTACAGCCGCGATGTTTGCGGCCAGGGAGACAGCGATTCCCAACAAGAAGGCCAACCAGATGACCCACCGGGCTCGGCGCGTGGCAAGCCCCGACGGCTTCAAGAGGCCGATCGTGGCCAGGAGCAGTAGGACGTCCACCAACAGGGGCCACAACGAAGCACTCACTGGGTCCGCTCCGCCCTACATCGCGAACTCCCGCTGATGCACGTACGACGCGTACGCCGCGACCCCTGCGACGACGAGCGCGCATAGGGGCCGCAACCACACATCGAGTTCCACTACGCGGCGGGTGGCAGGTAGTCCCGCCGTTTCTCCGCGCCGCCTCATCCGCCACTCGCCGGCGGCAATGGGCCGATGGCCGGCTCGTCAGGCCCACGCTCACTGCTGGCTGAGCGACACATTCCAGTCAGCAAGGTCATTGCACATCTATTGCGCACTTGGCCGGGAACTCCCGGGAATTCTAGAGAACTGGAGGGAAGTATTCCGCAGCCGTCAGCGCAACCGCCCAGGTCAGCGGGTGTGCAGCTCAGGCCCAGGATGCCACCGGCACGAACGAACTGTCCTGCCGGAACAGATCCGTCCCGTCCGTCGCATTCACCACCAGTTGGTAGTTGTAGTGCCGCAGGTAGTACCCGGGATAGTTGTACGACTCCCAGCGGATCGAGCCGCTCGCCGAACCCGTCCGCGCAATGAACGTCGCGTCCTTCGCGAACGTCGACGTGCCGTCGTTCGTGTCGAAGCGTCCGCGGAAGTTGTAGTGCCGCAGGTAGTTGCCGGACGAGTCGCGGAAGGAGAAGCCGTTGGAGTCGGCCAGACCGGCCACGACGGTGAACGTCGACGCTGTCTTCTCCGCGCTCGTGCTGGAGCTCGTCACCACGGGGAGGTTGAGCAGCGAGGACTGCTCCTGCCAGTAACGCGTCGTGTAGTTCGCCGATTGGAGGGAGCGCGTGACGTTCTTCGAGAGGGTCGGGCCGCCCGACACCGTCTCCTTGATGACCGTGAAGTGGCGTGCCGTGCCGGAGATGGAGGGCAGGGCCTTCGGGGCGGTCCAGGTCGCGAAGGTGTCGTAGCTGTCGCTGTAGTAGTAGTTGCCGTCGCCGTAGCCGTCGAAGAAGATGCGCCAGCCGCCGTTGTCGAGCTGGATGACGGACGGGCCCTCGCGGTAGCTTCCCCAGCCCGCCCAGTTGCCGGTCTTCGAGATCGTGTAGGGCCCGGTCAGACTGGACGCCGTGCCGTACTCGATGTACTTGGCCGTCTCGTTCTTCGTGAACGCGTGGTACGTCGAGCCGACCTTCACGATGTACGTGTCGATGTGGTTCGAGCCGATACCGGACAGGGCGACCGGTGAACTCCAGGCTGTGAGCGCGGAGTTGGTGGCCTTCAGCCGGTACGGCGTGAAGATCCACTCGTCGCTGGCGAGCGAGCAGGACACGATGACGTTGACGCTGCCGTCGCTGTCGACGAACCACTCCGGCGCCCAGGCCCGGGACAGGTTGGTGATCGGCACCGTGTAGTCGTACAGGAACGTCCAGTTGGCCCGGTCGGAGCTGCGCGCGAAGCCGATCGTCGTGCTGACGTCCTGCCAGGTGTGCGTGGTGTAGGTGATGTAGTAGTAGCCGTCCGTGTGCTTGAAGACGCTCGCGTCGCGGATTCTGTTGCTCGGCGGGGTGTAGGCCGAGGCCTTGACGAGGCGGAAGTCCGTGGCGTCGTCGGACTGGTAGACGTTGACCGTGCCGTCGTTGCTGTTGAGGAACGGGACGATGGTGTAGCGGGTGGCGGAGCCACTGGCCGGTGCGGCGGCCGACGCCGTGCCGAGCAGGCCCGGCAGTTCGCCCAGCACGAGCGCCGAGGCGGGCAGGGCGGCCATTGCGCGCAGGAGGGCGCGGCGGGACGGGGCAGGGGGGCGTGTAGTCACGGGCGGCTCTCCCTCGTACACAATCTATATTCGATATTTCGAACGAAGTTCGGTGAATCGATCAGAAGGTAAGGGTGAGGTACGGGCACGTCAATGCTTTGCGCGCAACCAGAAGTGGCCTGGGGGAAAGCTGTGTTGACCGCCCGGAGCCGGCTCCGCCCTGCCCTAGTGGGCGGGTTCGAAGAGTTCGATGAGGTTGTCCGCGGGGTCGGTGAGCAGGATCTGACGCCCGCCGGGGCCGCTGACCACATCACTGCGGAAGGTCAGGCCGGCGTCGCGCAGCCGGTCGATCTCTTTGTCGAGGTCGTCGACGATCAGGTGGATGCGGTTGCGGCCGGCTCCGGCACCGCTGGGGGTGACGCGGGCGCCGGAGCTGGTCGGGCCGGACAGCAGCAGCCGCAGCGGCCCGCGTGTCACGTCGGCGAAGGCGGGGGCCGGGTGGCTGCGGAGGGTGAAACCCAGGTGAGTGGTGTAGAAGTCAACGGCGGCCTGGACGTCGTCGACGACGTAACGGACGCTGGCGAACTGCTCTGGCGTGGTCACGACTTGACCTCCTTGGGCGTGAGGGCGAGCTGCGGCAGCAGGTAGCGGATACGGGTGTCGATCTCTGCCGCCGTACGGACGAAAGCGGGGTAGTCGGCCCGCTGATGGCCGTCGGCCGCTGCGGGGTCGGGGAGGCTCCAGTGAACGAGCCGCGGTCGGCTGCCGAAGTCGGGGCAGACCTCGCGGACCTTGTCGCACAGGGTGATCACGTAGTCGAAGCGGTGATCGGTCAGTGCGTCCAGGTGGCGGGGGCGCCGGGCCGCGATGTCGATGCCGTGGTGCTCGCGCAGGGCCCGTACGGCGTTGGGGTGGAAGCGGGGTTTGGGGTGGCTGCCGGCGCTGGTCACCTCGATCCGGCCGTCGGTGTGATGCCGTAGCAGCGCCTCGGCGATGGGTGAGCGGGCGCTGTTTCCGGTGCAGGCGAACAGCACGGCGGTTGGTTGTGTGGGTGCCGGTGCGGTCGGGGTCGGGGTCGGGTGGAATCCCAGCGCCGGGTGCAGGGCGGTACCGGCCTCGGCGAGCGCCTCCGCGCAACGCTCCAGGTCCAGGTGGTAGTAGCCGTCCCGGGCGTCGAAACTGCTGCGCCGGGTGGTGACCAGCCCGCCACCGCGCAGCAGCCGCAGATGGTAGGAGACCAGGTTCTGCGGCTGGCCGACCCGCTCCACCAGCTCACGCACCCGGTAGTCGCTCGCGGCCAGCTCGGTGAGCAGTCGCCAGCGCAGCGGGTGCGCGGCCAGATGCACAAACGCCGGGGTGGTGTGACCCGAAGGCATCATCCATCCAGAATACATCAAATGCATTTGATGTATTGGAGCCCGCCCTCATCCGCCATCGTGGTGGTCGCCTCACCCCTACGCGCCGCAAGCCGTCGGAGCCGTTCCGCCCCCGCCCTCCGGACGTTACTGTTCGGTAGACAACGACGTCCCGGAGAGGTGCCCCGCATGACGTTCGACCGTGCCGCAGGCCTGGCGGAGTCCGCCCGAGCGCTCGCCGACGGGCAGACCACCTCCCGGGCGCTCGTCGAGGAGGCCCTCGCGCGGATCGAGGCCACGCAGTCCTCCCTCAACGCCTTCCGGATCGTGCGGACGGAGGCCGCGCTCGCCGAAGCCGACGCTGCCGACAAGGAGTTGGCCGCGGGGGTGCGCAAACCGCTGCTCGGTGTCCCGGTCGCGGTCAAGGACGACATGGACGTGGCCGGTGAGCCGACCGCGTTCGGCTGCGACGGGGAGTTCCCGCCGGTCGCCGAAGACGGCGAGGCCGTGCGGCGGTTGCGCGCCGCCGGGGCCGTGATCGTCGGCAAGACCAACACGTGCGAGTTCGGGCAGTGGCCGTTCACCGAGGGGCCCGCGTTCGGTGCGACACGCAATCCGTGGAGTCCGGAGCACACGCCGGGCGGGTCGTCCGGCGGATCCGCCGCCGCTGTCGCCGCCGGGCTCGTGCCCGCCGCGCTCGGCTCCGACGGCGCCGGATCCGTGCGCATCCCCGCCTCCTGGACCCACCTCATCGGCATCAAGCCCCAGCGCGGCCGCATCTCCACCTGGCCGCGCGGCGAGTCCTTCCAGGGCATCACCGTCAACGGCACGCTGGCACGTACGGTCGCCGACGCGGCCCTGTTGCTGGACGCGGCGAGCGGCAACGACGAGCGCGATCCGCACCAGCCGCCTGCCATCGACGCGTCCGCGGCCGTCGGCCGCGAGCCCGGCCGGCTGCGTATCGCGCTCGCGCTGAAGCCGCCGTTCACCGCGCTGCCCGCACGCCTGCAGCCGGAGGTGCGCGCGAAGACCGTCGAACTCGCCGACAAAATCGCCGAGTTGGGGCATGTCGTCGAGGAGGCCGACCCGCCGTACGGTCAGATCGGGCTCACCTTCATCCCGCGCGCCACCGTCGGCCTCGCCGAACGCGTCAGCGAGGCGCCGTTCCCCGCGCTCCTCGACCGGCGCACCCGCGACGCCGCCCGGCTGGGACGGCTGCTCGGCGGGGCGCCGCTTCGGGCGGCACGGCGGGCGGAGGCGGTGCTGCACCGTCGTATCGGCGGATTCTTCGAGTCGTACGACGTGATCCTCGCGCCGACGACAGCCGCTCCCCCGCCCCGCATCGGCGCCATGCTGCCGCTCAGCGGCTTCGCCACCGACCGCGCGATGATCGCCGCCTGCCCGTACGCCTGGCCGTGGAACGTGCTGGGGTGGCCCGGCGTCAACGTCCCGGCCGGTTTCGTCTCCGGCGGCCTGCCCGTCGGGGCGCAGTTGCTCGGACCGGCCGGCAGCGAACCCCTGTTGATCTCGCTCGCCGCGCAGTTGGAGGCGGAGTTGCGCTGGCACGAGGCGTGGCCGCCGCAGGTCGTCGACACGGATTCCACGGCTGCCTGATCCCATTCCGCCCGTACCCTGTGGCCATGGACGATGCGTCGATGGTCGGGCTCATGGGGCGGGTCACCGGAACGGTCGGGCCCGGGCTGGTCGGCGAGGTGATCGTCCGGGTGCGCGGCGGGGCCGAGCACTTCCTCGCCTATCCGGCCACCGGGACGGCACGGATCGAGCGCGGCACGGTGGTGATGGTGGTGGAGTATCTGCCGCCGAGAACGGTCTATGTGACTGAGGCGTACGACAGTTGAGCCGCCACTTGATTTAACACGTGAGCCTGCTTCCGCGCAGGTGAGAGCGTTTTGAGGGCGCGCGCGTCAAGAACGCGACAAGGATTCGTCAGCGTCTTTATCCGGGCGTCGCGCAGGAGCACACTCCCTTCGTTCGGTGCCGAAAGGGCACCATGCAAAGGGGGCGTATGCCGATGGTTGTCGGCGTCGTTGCGGGAGTGGCGGTTGCCGCCGTTCTCGTTCTGATCGGTCTGTTCAAGCTCATGTGGCGCGTCGCGGAACCCAACGAGGCGCTCGTCATCTCCGGCTCCAAGCACAAGACGGAGGGGCTCGGCGAAGGCATGGGCTTCCGCATCGTCACCGGACGCGGCACGCTGGTGCTGCCCGGTGTCCAGGCGGTGCGCAAGCTCTCCCTCGACCTGAACGAGACCGAACTGCATGTGGATTGCGTGACCCACCAGGGCATTCCGCTCAAGGTGCGGGGCGTGGTCATCTTCAAGGTGGGCGACGACTTCGTGTCGATCGCGAACGCGAGCCGCCGCTTCCTCGACCAGCAGAAGCTGATGGCGGAGCGGGTGCACAACGTGTTCGCCGGTCATCTGCGGTCCATCGTCGGCGGGTTGACCGTCGAGGACATGATCCGCGACCGGGAGAAGCTCACCGCACAGACCCGGGCCGCCTGCGGCACGGAGATGGAGAAGCTGGGTCTCATCGTCGACTCCCTGCAGATCCATGAGATCGAGGACCCGACGGGGTACATCCAGAACCTGGCCGCGCCGCACGCCTCGGCCGTCCAGCGGGACGCGCGCATCGCGCAGGCGGAGTCGAACCGGCTCGCCACCGAGGCCGAGCAGCAGGCGTACGCACGGATGGCCGAGGCGACCAGGGACAGCGAGATCCTCCAGGCCGGCTACCAGGCCGAGCGGGACAAGGCGGGCGCCAAGGCGCGCCAGGCCGGTCCGCTCGCCGACGCGGCCGCCCGGCAGGAGGTCGTCGTCCAGGAGACGCGGGTCGCCGAACTCGAGGCGCACCGGCGGGAGCAGCAGCTCCAGGCGGACGTCCGCAAGCCGGCGGACGCCAAGGCCTACGAGAAGCGCACGCTGGCCGAGGCCGAGCGCGACGCGCGGATCTCGGCCGCCGAGGCCAAGGCGAAGGAGACGGAGCTCGCGGCGGCGGCCGAGGCGACCCGGGTCAAGGCGGCCGCGGGTGCCGAGGCCGAGGCGACCAAGACCCGCGGTGCCGCCACGGCGGCCGCGACGCGGGCCACCGGTGAGGCGGAGGCGGCGGCTGCGCAGGCCAGGGGTCTGGCGGAGGCCGAGGCGACCAAGGCCCAGGGTCTCGCCGAGGCGGAGGCCATCAAGGCGCGGGCCGCGGCCCTCGCCGAGAACCAGGAGGCGGTCGTCGCCCAGCAACTCGCCGAGAACTGGCCGGAGATCGTCAAGGCGGGCGCGTCCGCCTTCGGCAGCGTCGACAACATGGTGGTGCTCAACGGCGCGGACGGCATGGCCGACATGCTCGCCAAGGCCCTCACCATGGGCGGCACCGGCCTCGGCCTGGCCCGTCAGCTGCTGGCCTCGATGAACCAGAACGGCCAGACCCCGAACGGGACTTCGCCGTCCCTGAACGGGATCGCGGCGCCGCCGTCGCAGAAGGTGCCGGTGGAGAAGGAGGGTTAGTCGGTTCTGTTCCGGTCGGGCGGCCGGGGTTCCCTCACCAGGGGCCCCGGCCGTCCGTCGTCAGCAGCCGGTCGATCGTGGCGGGGTCCAGCGCCGGGTTCGCGGCGGCGTGGTGGGCCAGTTCCTCGTCGCCGAGGAGTTCCGCCAGCCGGGACGGCGGCAGGTTCGGATGGCGCGCGAACGCGGCCCGTACGTCCGGGTCCGGGTCCCGGGTGAGTCGCTCCACTGCGGCGGGCGCGGTGTCGGGGTCCCGTGCGGCCAGGGCGCGGACCTGCGGGTCCTCGTGGTCGGCGAACGCGGCCAGTTGGGCGGTCGGGAAGTCGGGCCGAGTGGTCAGGTGGTCCCGTTCGGGGCCGGTGTACTCCAGGAAGCTGCGCAGCAGCAGTGCCGGCGGGGCGTCCGGATGATTCTGGGCCAGCAGCACGCGTACGCCGAGGTCGTCGTCCTCGGCCAGGCGCGTGACGAGGTCCGGTGGCAGGTCGTGGTCCATCGCGGCCTCCCGGCGGAGCAGCGGGTGGCGGGAGAGAGCGTTCCTGCGCACGGCCTCGGACTGCGAGGGCTCGGCGGGCTTGGCGGGCACCACGGGTGTCGGGTGGTAGCCGAAGCGGCAGTCCATGGGGACCTCGTAGTCGATCCCGGCCCGTTCCTCCTCGCTCAGGGCGGGGTGGACCGACACGGCCAGGCGCACCCGCGGGTCGGGGTCCGCCGCGTGCGCACGTCGCTCGTCCGGTCCGAGGTCGGTGCGGTACGCGGCCGCCCTGCGCACGTCCGGGTGGGGATCGGCGACGAGGGCGTGGCGCTCGGTGGGCCCGAGATCCGTGCGGCGCGCGATCTCCTCCCGTACCTCGGGGTCCGGATCGGTGGCCAGGAGGATGACGACGTCGGGTGGGAGGCTGGGGTTGCGGGCGATCATCGCCTTGTCGTCCTTGCCGGCCGGAGCCGTGAGCACGCTGTCCACGACGGCTCGGCTCAGGGCCCGATGGAGCAGGACATCGGTGCGGGCATGGCACGAGTGAGCGGGCAGCACACTCTCCACCCAGGCCGGATCCTCGTAGCGCGCATGGTTCTGCGCCCGCTCCCGCACCGTCTCGTCGGGGTCCGCCAGCAGTGCGGCCCTGGTGTCCGCGGGCAGCTGCGCCCAGCCGTTGACGCCCCAGCAGCGGACTTTCGGCTGCGGGTGCTCGGGCAGGGACTCGATCAGCGCGGCCGACATCTGCTGGAAGATGCCGAGCGTGCCCAGGAGTTCGTCCTCGTAGGTGCAGATCATGCGGACGACGACGTCATCGGGCAACGGCCTCGGCCGGTACGGGTACTTGATGTCGGGTCCGATGGCGAGGTGCGCGCGCACGAACCACTCCGGGTCGTCCACCAGCCGCGCCCGCTGGGCCGGATCGACAAGGGCGTTGGCTGCGAAGAATCCGCGGGTGCGCGTGTCGGGATGCTCGATCACGGCATCGACTACGGCACCGGGCAGGTCCCGGTCCCGGCACAGCACCATCCGTACGGCGAGGGGGGCTTCCGCGAGCAGCCGCAGCAGGACGGCCTCCGGTGCGGACGGGTTGAGGGCGAGCCCGGCGAGCCGACGGGCGGGCAGGTCGGCGTCGGCCCAAATCTGCGCAGGCGTAAGCATGTTCGCGATACCCCCGTATCCCCGTATCCCCCGTGGGCGATCCCGGCCTCCACGGCCCCCTGATCCGCGAGCTTACGGGACCACTAAGGTGCCTGCGTGACTGCCTTTATCGATGAGAACGTCCCCGGCCGCTTCGGCCCCACCGCCACCACCGAGGCCGACCCACGCCAGGTCGGCAAGGTGCGCACCGAGTACTCCCCCGCGCACGACGGCGACCCGGACCCCGGCGAGATCGTGTGGACCTGGGTGCCCTTCGAGGAGAACGACGGCCGCGGCAAGGACCGCCCGGTCCTGGTCGTCGCCCGGGAAGCCGACGGCACCCTGCTCGCCGTGCAGCTGTCCAGCAAGCGGCACGACGGCGACCGGGAGTGGGTGGCGATCGGCAGCGGGCCCTGGGACCGGACGGGGCGCGACTCCTGGGTCGACGTGGACCGGGTGCTGCGGCTGCACGAGGAGGGCATGCGGCGGGAGGCGTGCGCGCTGGACCGGGGGCGGTTCAACCTGGTGCGGCAGCGGCTGCACGAGCGCTACGGCTGGACCTGAAGCCGCCGCACCCGTACTGCAGCGGTTGTCCGTGAGGACCGGCTGCTTCGCCGTCACGCCATGGTGAACAGGCCGACGCCCAGGGCGATCAGGGCGGCGACCTTGGCGAGTTCGAGGGCGACGTAGTAGAGGTGCTCGCGTGAGCGGGGCAGGTCCTCGCCTGCCAAGATCCGGTCCGAGCGGCGGTTCAGGCGCGGGCGCACGACGAGGAGCTGTGCCAGCAGCAGTACGGCCGCGGCGGCGACCGGTCCCACGACCCGGGCCGGTGGATCACCCGCGGCGACGGCGGCCACGACCGTGACGGCGAGGACGGCCTCGACGAGGTTCAGGGCGCGGAAGACCAGTCGGCCTATCCCCAGCCCGAGCGGGATGGTCACGCCGGGCGCGCGGAACTTCAGCGGCGCCTCCAGGAAAGAGATCGCCAGCACCATTCCGAGCCAGACGAAGGTGACCGCGACCGCTGCCGCGGCCCACGTGGGGTACATCAAGGGTGCCTTTCTGCCGTCGGCTCGGGTGTGGGCGCCAAGTGGGCCAGGCACGCATGGGGTTCGGCGAACGGTTCCAGGGCCGTCGCGGTCAGCGGGGCGCGCAGTTCGGCCAACGCGCCCTGCATCAGGGCGAGATGGAGCGGGCAGACCAACTGGCCGTATTCCTCGGCGAGTTCGAGGAAGGGGCAGTGGCGCAGACGGATCCGCGTCGGCACCGTGCCGCCCTGCGGTTCCGGGGCGAAGCCGAGTTCGTCCAGCAGTGCGACGAGTCGGGCGGCGGAGTCCTCGGGGGTCGACTGCTGGGACGGGGATGGCGGTTCGACGAGGGAACGGCCCCAGGCCCAGCCGGCCTCCACGGCGGCAGAGCGTGCTTCGGATCCGGTGGTTGCGAGCCGGCTGAGCAGCATCTGCGCGAGCAGTTGGTAGCTGCGGGTTCCGCTACGGTCCATGCCCGGCCGCGGGGCGTAAACGGTACGCGGACGTCCCGGTCCCGAGGGTTCCTGCACCTGCGGCTCGACGAGGCCCTCGCCGACCAGCGCGTCCAGATGGAACCGCACGGTGTTGGGGTGGACGCCGATGCGCTCGGCCGTCTCCGTGACGCCGAGCGGGGACGTGGCTGCACGCAGGACGTCCAGGACCTCGCGGCGGCGGGGGCTGGTGCGCGCGGTGGACATGTCTCCTCACCCACCCCTCTCCTCACCTGCAGCCATTTTCTCCAAATGATACCTGTAATAATTGAGCGGCAGGTCGAGCGAGGACGAAGAGCGTCGAGCGAGGACGAGGAGCGGAGGGCAGCCGATGACCGACGCCAGGACACACGTCGGCAAGGAGCCGGAGGAGGCGCCGACTCCGCGCATCCTGTGCGACGCCGACGCATTGAGCGCCGACCCGAGCGCGGCCGGAGTGCTGTGGAAGCTCACCGAGAGCGGACGCCAACTCGACGCCAATCTCGTCCGGCTGACGCCCGGCTGCCATGTCGCCCCGCACGCGGAACCGGACCTGGACGTACTCCTGCTCGTCGTCTCCGGCGAGGGCGTCCTCGGCGCCGGCCCGGGTGACGAGCCGCGGCCCCTCACCACGGGCACCCTGCTCTGGCTCCCCCACGGCTCCACCCGCAGCATCACCTCGGGCGGCGACGGCCTCGCCTATCTGACGGTCCACGTCCGCCGGCCCGGTATGCAGATCGGCCGCGCCCACTGACGGGACGATTTCGCCGGACGGGAACTCGGCCCGTCTCTCGTCCGTCTTCCTTAGTGAGTCCCCCGCGGCATCCCCCGTCTGCGGGGGCTCACCAGCTCCGGAGCCAGGAGTGTTCACCGTTTGAGGTGGCGGAGGGCCCAGCTTCGGTCGCCCGGTGTCGGCTCGGTCCGCCAACGAGCCCGTAGGACTCCGTCGTTGTCGGGCATGACAGCGGTGCACAGAGGAACACGTTCACCTGTATATACGGACAGGAGGGCGGCGGCTCGGGCGCAGCGTATCCGGGCGGTCAGCTCCGGGAATGCGGTCTCGTCGGCGATGGCGCTGTGGATGTGGCCGTCGTCGTCCTGCCAGACGCCTTCGACGAGGCCTTCCGCGGGGAGGACTTCCAGGACGGCGTCGATGTCGGAGGACAAGGGCGGCCATACGGCCAGACGGGCCCGGGGGGACAACCCGGCGCGAACCGTGTCGAGGGTGTCGCGGGTGAGGTGGTGCCATCGTGAGGCGCCCTCGACATACGTCTCCTCCAGAACTCCGGCGCTGCCGTCGGCGACTGCCCGGTGCAGGTCGGCCCAGAAGTCATCGTCGCCGGGGCGCTGGGCACCTTCCTCCTCGTCCTCGAAGCCGTACGGGGAGGCATCCAGGCGTTCAGGGAAGAGTCCGAGCTCGCGGGTCCGCGCCGGCGCCTGCCCACAAGGCCGACTGCTGCTGACGTACACGTACTGGTCCCATCCGACGTGCACCGCGAAGGTGCCCTCCGCCTCCAGCCGGCACCATGCGCCGCTGTCGCGCAGCATGAGCCGCACCAGTTCCAGCCCGAGATGGAGCGGCACCTCCGCTCCGTCGTGGAAGCCGGCAAGGCCCTGCGGAAAGGCACCGTCGAGCCCGAAGTCCTCCATCGGCCGCTCGGCGCCGAGGTGCGCGAGGGACGGGACCTGCGGTTCGCGGACGGACAGGCGGTCGATGCCGGCCTCCGCGGCGAACGCCTCGACCGCCAGCAGGTAGGCCGCCTCGATCTCGCCGTGATCGCTGACGGTGTCCTCGGTGCCTGTGTAGTGCCCGTGTTCATCACGGTCGGCGGGGTCGTACTTGGTGACGCGGTAGCCGTAGGGGAGCTGCACGTCTCTATCCTCCGGCACAGCCCTGGCGACCGCCCCGAGGAAGTGACACGCAAACCAGACCGCGAAGTTGAACCGCGCGGGCTGCGGCGCCGATGCCTGCGCACCGCCACCGCAGCCCGTTACAGCCCGCAGCCCGTCACAGCGTCGAGGTCGTCGCCTCCCCGGACGCGCTGCCCGCGAGCCACTGGTCCCAGCCCAGGTTGAAGTCGGCGTAGCCGTTGTCGGCCGGGGCCTTGGCGCGGGACGAGCCGGTGATGGTGATGGGGTCGCCCTGCTTGACCTGGCCGTAGAACCACTTGGCGTCCGACATGGACAGGTGGACGCAGCCGTGCGAGCCGCGGGCGCTGCCGCTGCCCGGGTTCGGGTCACCGGTCGAGTAGTGCACGTAGGTACCGGAGTAGGTCAGGTGGACGTCCCAGGGCAGCGTCAGGTCGTAGTAGTTGGCGCTGCCCTTGTCGCAGCTGATGCCGACGCTGCAGGAGGTCATGTGGACCTTCTCCTGCTTGTCGATGACGGCCATCGTGCCGTTCCACGTCGGATACTCGGCGCTGCCCGCGTTGATGGACAGGGTGCGCACCGCCGTGCCGTTCCGGGTCACCTTCATGGTGTGGCCGGTCACCGAGACGTCCGCGCGCACGTCGTCGCCGACCTTGAAGGTGTGCGTGTAACTGTGCACGCCGTAGCGTCCGTTGCCGTTGCTGACGCCCGTCATGTCGGCGTCGATCTTCACCGTGGTGCCGGAGGGCCAGTACGCCTTCGGGCGCCAGTCGGCGCGCTTGTCGCCGAACCAGTGCCAGGCGCCGGCCACCGGCTGCGAGGCGCTCACCTTCATGTGCTTCTCGACCGTGGCCCGTGCCTTGGCCGCCACCGGGTTCGTGAAGACCACCGAGATCGGCATGGCCACGCCGACCGTGGTTCCCGTCTGCGGGGTGATCGTCTCCAGCAGCATCGGCGGGCCCGCGGGCTTCTTCGGCGACGGAGAGGCGCTCGCACTCGGCTTTCCCGCCACCTTTGCGTCGTCCGCGCTCGCCTTGCCACTGCCGCCCACGCCGCAGGCGCTCGCGCCCACCAGCATCACACCCGTGACGAGTGCGATCCCTATGCTGCCCTTGCGCCGTCCCACAACCTGCCCCGCTCTCTCGCTCCTCGGCCCTGACGGGGCCCGACTCCATGTCAGATGGCGACAGCAGGGGTGGCAGTTGCATTCTTCGCGTAAAACGTGTCTCAAGACTCATTGCGCAGCGTCGGATCGGCTGTCGCACGCGACACGCCTGGGGCCCTCCACTCGGAGGGCCCCAGACGCGTTCAGTCGTGGACAACCGGCAGCCCCGGCGGGCGACTTAGCCCGCGGAACAGAGACCGTCGTTCGGGCAGAACATGACCCACGTGAAGTTGTAGCCGGTTCGCACGGTCACGGGATTCGGGTCGGGGCCCGCGTTGATGTAAGAACCCGGGTCGGGCGTGGCGGTGAAGGTGACCGTCGTTCCGACCGTGAAGCTCGCGGTGCAGGTGCCGGTCGGATTCGGGGCGGATGCGCCGGGCGCATACGGATCCCACGCCGACGTATGGCAGTTGATCCCGGCGGGCTGGCTGGTGATGGTTCCGCCGCCCCAGCCGTCGCTTACCCAAGCGGACAGCTGAGCGGTGGACTGAGCCTGAGCCGGAGCGACAGAGGCGATCGCGGCGGCCGTGGCGAGTGCGGTGACGACTCCCGTCGCGCGCCAGGCGCCGTTTCTGTTCTTGCGCATGGGAGGCTCCTCAGGATCGAACCATGTCGACCCCTCCGACCAGCCTATTCGCCCCTTCGGGGACCTGCTACGGGAGCGGGCCCCGATCGCCGGTGAGCAAGGGCGTCCTGACGGGGACGCCGCCCTACGGCTGCAGCTGCCGCTCCGGAAAGGCCCGTACGAACGCCCCGCGCACCGTGTTGCCCGTCGTGCGGTCCAGGATGCCGAACGTCACGTGCTCGAAGGTCCGGGCGAACCGGCCGTCCGGGCCGAGCAGCGCGCGGAAGGCGCCCGCCACCTGCGCCGGATCGTTCTGGAACACCCCGCATCCCCACGCGCCCAGCACCAGCCGCCGGTAGCCCTGGGCCGCCGCCGTCTCCAGCACCCGCTCGGCGCGGACGGCCAGGGCCCCCGGCAGCCCGGCGGCGCGCTCCGGCGTCGTACGCCTGACGACTCCCGCGTTCGGTGCCGGGGAGGTCAGGAAGCCCGCCAGGTACGGCTCGTCCAGCAGGCGGCCGCGGTCGTCGCGGAAGACGGGGACGGCCGGTGAGTGGATGACGCGGTCCGTGTAGAACGGGTCGCGGTGGGTGCGGTGGTGGTCGTAGAACTGCGGGGCCTCGATCAGGCATGTGTACAGCGCGGAGGCGCGGCACAGGGCCTCTTCCTGGGCCTGGGCGCCGTTGAGGTAGCCGCCGCCGGGGTTGCGGGCCGAGGCGAAGTTCAGCACGGCCACCTCGCCGCCCAGGCGGCGCGCCGCCTCCAGGCTGCTCTCGCCGGTGACCTCGAAGAACGTGTCGGCGGGCGGGACCGGCGGCACCGGTATCGGCTCCGGGCCGTACATCCGAGTGCTGGCCCGCGCGGCCGCCACGGCCGCCGCGATGGGCACCTCGCGTCCGTCGGGCGCGCTGTACGCGCCCGCCGCGACGATCTGCTCTGTCTGCTGTGCGATGCCACGCAGGCGCGCGCTCATGGCGCCACCCCCGTGTGCGCCATGCTCGCGCGCCGTGCGCGCTCCCCCGTCGTGCTCATGCACCGATCCTGGGCGATGCTGGACTTGCGGTGCAACAGAGTTTCCGCGTCCCCGAACGCCCAGGAAAGCCGCAGGAAAGGCCCAGAGAAACGCTCGGAACGAGGAGATTACCGAGCCGGAACGTACCGGTACGCACCCTTGTGCGATACGGCGGGAGGGTCTTGGGTGGGACGAGTGTTGCCGTCCGGGCACCTGACGGGCCAGGTCGACAACGCTGTCGAATCTCAGGAGGTTCCCGAAATGTCCGACACGCCGAGTGACTGTACGGCGCCTGACTGTACGGAGCCCCGCACCGCCTTCGCCGAAGCCGAGGTGGAGGCCCTGGTTCGGGGCATCTGTTTCAAGACCGGCCCGCCCCGCACCGTCGGGGTCGAAGTGGAATGGCTCGTCCACGAGCTGCGCATGCCGCAGCTTCCCGTTTCAACCGAACGACTCGAAGCGGCCTACGCCGCACTGCGGGCCGTCCCCCTGAGGTCGGCGCTCACCGTCGAACCCGGGGGCCAGCTGGAGCTGAGCTCGCCGCCCGCCGCCTCCTTGATGGAGTGCATCACCACCGTCTCCGCCGACCTCGACGCCGTCCGCTCGGTCCTCGCCGGGCACGACCTCGGCCTCGTGGGCCTCGGCCACGATCCCTGGCACCCGCCGCGCCGGTTCCTGCACGAGCCGCGCTATGACGCCATGGAGGCCTGTCTGGACCGCACGGGTCCGGCCGGCCGCCGCATGATGTGCACCTCGGCCTCCGTCCAGGTCTGCCTGGACGCCGGGTACGAGGAGCCGGGACCGCTCGGCCACGGGCGGCGCTGGTGGCTGGCGCACCAGCTGGGCGCGGTCCTGGTGGCCGCCTTCGCCAACTCCCCGCTGGCCGGAAGCGAGCCCACCGGCTGGCGCTCCACCCGGCAGCTGCTGTGGATGGAGATCGGGCCCGGCCGGGCGGGCGCGCCCGCGCTGGACGGCGACCCGCGCACGTCCTGGGCCCGGCACGTCCTGGACGCGCCGGTGATGTGCGTACGGCGCGACAGCGGGCCGTGGGACGTCCCGGAGGGGCTGACCTTCCGGGAGTGGACCCGGTCGGGGGTGCCGACGAAGGAGGACCTCGACTACCACATCACCACGCTGTTCCCGCCGGTCAGACCGCGCGGCCACCTGGAACTGCGGATGATCGACGCACAGCCGGGCGACGACGGATGGATCGTCCCGCTCGCCGTGGCGACGGCGCTCTTCGACGACCCGGAGGCCGCCGAGACCGCCTACCGCACCGTGAAGCCCCTGGCCGAGCGGTCCCTCGGGCTGCCGGCGCCGCACAATCCGCTGTGGCTCGACGCGGCCCGCTCCGGCCTGGCCGACGCCGAGCTGCAGGAGGCGGCCGTCGCGTGCTTCGTCACGGCGCTCGAGGCGCTGCCCAGGCTCGGCGCCACCACCCAGGTCACGGACGCCGTAGCGGCGTATCTGGACCGCTATGTCAGCCAGGGCCGCTGCCCCGCCGACGACCTGCTGGACCGGGTGCGCGACACCGACCTGCCCCGGTCCCGGCTCGGCTCGACCGGGGGGACCCCCATGCCGCACCGGAAGGACCTTCGCACATGACCGACCGCGCCATCGAGGAACCCATCGTCGACGCGGAAACGCTCCGGGAGCGGGCGCTGACCACCCTCACCACCGCCCGCGCCCGCACCACGCTGCTGACCAGCTGCGTCGAGGAGCCCGACCTGACCGCGCAGCACTCGCCGCTGATGTCGCCCCTGGTGTGGGACCTGGCGCACATCGGCAACCAGGAGGAGCTGTGGCTGCTGCGGGCCGTCGCCGGCCGGGAGGCGATGCGCCCCGAGATCGACGGCCTCTACGACGCCTTCGAGCACCCGCGCTCCGAGCGGCCCTCGCTGCCGCTGCTGCCGCCCGCCGAGGCCCGCACCTATGCGGCCGAGGTGCGCGGGCGGGTGATGGACCTGCTGGAGAGCGCCGACTTCCACGGCACGCGGCTGACCGAGGCGGGCTTCGCGTTCGGGATGATCGCCCAGCACGAACAGCAGCACGACGAAACGATGCTGATCACCCATCAGCTCCGCAAGGGCCCGCAGGCCCTGACCGCCCCCGACCCGGACCCGGTACCGCTGTTCACCGGACCGGCCGAAGTCCTGGTCCCCGGCGGCCCGTTCACCATGGGCACCTCCACCGAGCCCTGGTCGCTGGACAACGAACGCCCGGCGCACCGGCGCGAGGTGGCGCCGTACTACATCGACACCACCCCGGTGACGAACGCCGCCTACCAGGCGTTCATCGACGACGGCGGCTACGACAACGAACGCTGGTGGACGGCCGCCGGCTGGGCCCACATCCGCGAACACTCCATCCACGCCCCGCTGTTCTGGAAGCGCGACGGCAAGCAGTGGCTGCGCCGGCGCTTCGGCGTCACCGAGGTCGTGCCGCCGGACGAGCCGGTGCTGCACGTGTGCTGGTACGAGGCCGACGCCTACGCCCGCTGGGCCGGCCGGCGGCTGCCCACCGAGGCCGAGTGGGAGAAGGCCGCCCGCCACGACCCGGCGAGCGGACGCTCGATGCGCTATCCGTGGGGCGACGCGGACCCGGCGCCGGAGCACGCCAACCTGGGCCAGCGGCATCTGCGCCCGGCCCCGGCCGGCAGCTATCCGGAGGGCGAATCCCCGCTCGGCGTACGGCAGTTGATCGGCGACGTGTGGGAGTGGACGTCCAGCGACCTCGCGCCGTACCCGGGCTTCGAGGCCTTCCCGTACAAGGAGTACTCGGAGGTGTTCTTCGGGCCGGAGTACAAGGTGCTGCGCGGCGGTTCGTTCGCCGTGGACCCGGTGGCCTGCCGGGGGACGTTCCGCAACTGGGACTACCCGATCCGGCGGCAGATCTTCTCCGGGTTCCGCACCGCCCGGTCCGCGGGAGACGTCTGATGTGCCGTCACCTGGCGTACCTGGGGCCCGAGGAGCCGCTCGGCAGAGTCCTCGTGGAGCCCGCGCACGCCCTGTACCGCCAGTCGTGGGCGCCACGGCGGCAGCGGTACGGGACGGTCAACGCCGATGGTTTCGGGGTGGGTTGGTACGCCGAGGGCGACCCGGTGCCGGCCCGCTACCGCCGGGCCGGGCCGATCTGGGCGGACCTGTCCTTCGCCGACCTGGCCCGGGTCGTGCGCTCGGGCGCGGTCCTGGCCGCCGTACGCGATGCGACCCTGTCGGGTGCCGACGCGGAGGCCGCGGCGGCGCCGTATGCCGCCGGGGCCTGGCTGTTCAGCCACAACGGTGCCGTCAAGGGCTGGCCGGGCTCGCTCGCGCCCCTCGTGGCGGGCCTGCCCTCGGTCGACGTGCTGTCGCTCGAGGCCCGCAACGACTCGGCGCTCGTGTGGGCGCTGGTCCTGGCGCGGCTGCGGGCCGGCGACGACGAGGGACAGGCGCTGGCCGACACGGTCCTGGAGGTCGCCGAGGCGGCCCCCGGATCGCGGCTGAACCTGCTGCTCACCAACGGCGAGACGATCACCGCGACGACCTGGGGCGACACCCTCTGGTACCTGTTGCAGCCCGGCCGCAGCACGGTCGTGGCCTCCGAGCCCTACGACGACGACCCGCACTGGCAGGAGGTCCCCGACCGCACCCTGCTCGCGGCGAGCCGCACCGACGTGCTGCTCACCCCCCTCAAGGAGCCGAGCGAGACCTTGGCAACCGCACTGCCGAAGGAGCCCCGTACGTGAGTCCGTTCCTTCTCACCCGCACCCTGCCCGAGGACGCCACCGACGCCGCCCTGCGCGCCGACGTCCAGCAGGGCCTGACCGGCAACCCCAAGACCCTGCCGCCGAAGTGGTTCTACGACGCCCACGGCAGCGAACTGTTCGAGCGGATCACCGAGTTGCCCGAGTACTACCCGACGCGCGCCGAACGGGAGATCCTGATCGCCCGCTCCGGCGAGATCGCGGCGGCGACGGGTGCCCGCACCCTGATTGAGCTGGGCTCCGGCTCCTCGGAGAAGACCCGCCACCTCCTGGACGCCCTGACCGGCCTGCACACCTACATCCCGGTCGACGTCAGCGAGAGCGCGCTCACCCAGGCCGGGCACGCGCTCATCGCGGAGCGTCCCGGCCTCCACGTGCACGCCCTGATCGCCGACTTCACGGCCTCGTTGACTCTTCCGGAGACGCCGGGCCCCCGCCTGATCGCCTTCCTCGGCGGCACGATCGGCAATCTGCTGCCCGCCGAGCGGGCGGAGTTCTTCAAGGCGATCCGCACCCTCCTCTCCCCCGGTGACGCGCTGCTGCTCGGCACGGACCTGGTCAAGGACGAGAAGGTGCTGGTCGAGGCGTACGACGACGCGGCCGGCGTGACGGCGGCCTTCAACAAGAACGTCCTGGCCGTCGTCAACCGCGAGTTGGACGCCGACTTCGATCCCGGCGCCTTCGATCATGTGGCCCTGTGGGACACCGAGAACGAGTGGATCGAAATGCGGCTGCGCTCGCGCACGGCGCAGTCGGTGAAGATCCCCGCACTCGATCTGGCCGTCGACTTCACCGAGGGCGAGGAACTGCGCACCGAGATCTCGGCGAAGTTCCGCAAGGACGGCGTACGCGCCGAACTGTCCACGGCGGGGCTGGAGTTGGCCCACTGGTGGACGGACGGGGAGGGACGTTTCGCGCTCTCGCTGAGCGTGGCGCGCTGACCTCTGCAGCCGAGACCCGACCGCCGGGGACGGCGGTCGGGCCTGTCAGTCGGGCGTGCCGGACGGCTGCCGGTCAGGACACGTTGATGCGGGTCTCGTCGCCGAGGAGGTCCTCGGTGAAGGTCACGTACTTCGGCGTGAAGTTGCCCTTGCCGGTGACGGTGCCCGAGATGTTCTCGCCGGGGGCCAGGTCCACGGTGTCGATCTGCTTGTCGTCGACGGCCAGTTCGGCGGTGTGCTTGGTGCCCTTGCTGTCGGTGATGGTGAAGTACAGCGGGTTCACGCTCACCTTGTCGTCACCGTTGTTGGTGACGGTGACCAGCACGCTCGTGTAGTTGCTGCTGTCGGCGAGGATGCTCTTGGCGAAGGCCGTCTTCTTGGCGGTGAACTTCACCGGCGCCTGCGGCTTGGAGTCGCTCGACGTGCCGCTCGAGTCGTCACTCGACGTGTCGTCCGCGTCCTTCGCCGTGTCCTGCTTGGTACCGGCCGAGGCGCTGCTCTTGGCGCCGGTGGCCTTGTCGTCCGAATCGGAACCGCCGCCGAGGGCCGCACCGATGACGCCGAGCACGACGACCAGGGCGACGACACCGAGGCAGCCGAAGCCGAGGATCTTTCCGACGGGGGACTTCTTCGGCGGCTGCGGGGGCGGCGGACCCCAGCCCGGCTGCTGCGGATACTGCTGTTGCGGTGCGCCCCAGCCCGGTTGTTGCGGTGCTTGCCACCCCGGCTGCTGCGGGTACTGCTGACTCACTTGCGCCCCCCTGGCGGTGATTTAAGTGGAACGTGAATCTAATACATGTGAGGACCAAGTGAAGAATGTGAGTTCAAGTTGTGATCTCGGGCGACCCGTGCAAGCCCGGTCGTAATCCGCTTGACCTGGTCACGGGTCGACGCTGCACTGTGGCGGGACACCATGAGTCGTGGTGCGGGTATCACGGGGAGGCAGCGGCAGCGATGGAGATCCGTTCCACGACCGACCAGGACCTCGACGTCTTCGTCGACACCCTCCATGCCGCGTTCGGCCGCTTCCCGGAAACCCCGAGCGAGGACGGCGGCGGAGTCTGGTGGTCCGCGCTCGAAATGGACCGCAACCTGCTCGCCATGACGGTGGACGGCCGGCCCGTCGGCACCGCCGGTGCGTACTCCTTCGAGCTCACCCTGCCCGGCGAGATCCTCGCCCCGGCCGCCGGGGTGACCGCCGTCGGCGTCGTGCCCTCGCACCGACGCCAGGGCGTGCTCAGCGCGATGATGCGGCATCAGCTCACCGAGCTGCGCGCCCGAGGGGAGTTCCTCTCCGTACTGCTGGCCTCCGAGGCCCTGATCTACCGCAGGTTCGGCTACGGACCGGCGACCTACACGCAGCGGCTGACGGTGCCTCGCCACCGGGCCGCCCTCGCCCTCCCCCGCTCGCGGGGAACGGCCGACGCCCCGGCGACCGGTTCGGACACCGGCACCATCGAGGTGCTGCGGGGTGCCGAGTGCGGCGAGATCCTGGAAGAGGTCTACGACCGCTACCGCCGCGCCCAGCCCGGCGCACTGTCCCGACCGCACCGCTGGTGGACCTCGGGCGCGGGGCAGCCCCCGATCTCACCGGCGCCGCGTTACGTCGCCGTCCACCGGGACGCCGACGGCGTGCCGGACGGTTACGCCAGCTATTCGACCGGCGATCCCGACCACACCTTGACGGTCGACGAGACCATCGCCACCGACGACGCCGTCTTCACGGCGCTGGCCCGCTTCGTGCTCGAACACGACCTCGTCACTCAGGTCGTGTTCAAGCACTTCCCGCCCGGGCACCCGCTGCGCTGGCAGCTTGCGGACTTCCGCGCCGGCCAGGTGAGCGGCGACACCGACTGGCTCTGGGTGCGGCTGCTGGACATCCCGCGTGCGCTGACCGCGCGCGGCTGGTTCACGGACGGCGAGCTCGTCCTCGACGTAAACGACCCGTTCCTCGGCGAGCACGGCCGCTACCTGCTGACCGTCCGCGACAGCAAGGCCGACTGCGTCCCGACGGACCGGGAGCCCGACCTGTCCCTGGACGCGAGCGACCTGGGCTCCGTCTACCTCGGCGGCACCGCCCCGAGCACGCTGGTGCGTGCCGGGCACATCCGGGCCCACCGCCCGGGCGCGGCCGCCCTCGCCGACACCCTCTTCCGCGCCGAGCGCTCCCCGCACTGCCTGCACTGGTTCTGACCGGCGATCACGACCCGGTCGAGGCGGCACTTCGTCCGAGCGCAACGAGATCCGGCACACCATGCGTTGCCGACAGCCGGGTCCCATAACCTCGTGCAAGGAGACGTCGGATGCTTCGAGGAGGCGATGGTGCTCGAAAGGGGCACGCGGTTGCTCGCGGGCGCCATGATCGTGGCCTGCATGGTGCTCGTCGGCCCCAGCGTCCCGGGCGGCGCCCCCTTCGCCAGGTCACTGCCCGCCGATGCCGCCAAGGATGTCGTACCGAACCGGGTCATGACGTGGAACCTCTGCAACCCCTGCGAGGCGGGCAACGTCGACCGGGCAGCGGAGATCGCCACGTATGCGCCCCAGGTCATCGGCCTGCAAGAAGCGTGCGCGAGTGACGTCGAGAGGATCCGGGACTACCTACAGCGCCTTTACGGGCTGGTCTACCACGTCGAGTACGGGTCGGTTCTGCGGAATTGGGGCCGCTGCGGTGGAGCGCCGTGGAGTCCGGGAGGCTTCGGCCAGGCGATCCTCTCGGCGGCACCGATGACCGACCGCGTCAACGTGGAATACCCCGACGGCGGTTCCGAGGACCGCGGCTACATGGCGGTCACCACCACGGTGGGCGGTCAGCGAATCCGGGTCTTCAATACCCACCTCGCCCAACGACGCCAAGAAGCGGTTCGGGCAGACCAGACCCGCGTACTGGCCGCAGCCGTCGCCCGGCACGACCGCGCCATCGTCCTCGGCGACTTCAACGCCGTGCCGGACGCCCCCGAACTCGCCCGGATGTGGGCACTGGCCGCGGATGCAGACCCCCAGTGCCGTCCCTCGTCCGCCGGCACCTGCGAGCCGACCACCGACTGGTACAGCAGGTTCGACTACGTCTTCCTGCGAGGCATCGCCCCGCTCGAGCACCGCGTGCACCCCACCTCGTACTCGGATCACCACCAGCTGTACGCCGACCTGGACCCGGCGTAAGGGACATCCGTCGACTCGACGGTCCGGAAACTCTTCGAAACATTCGAGAGTTCGCATCCAGTCATGATCTAGGCAAATTCTCCTGTGGCAGATAACCGCTGTACATGGCTTCGAATGTTTCGCGATCAATGCCGAAACTATTGACGCTTGACGGGGACAGGCCAACACTGTTCGACCAATACCCGGCCTCGTACAGCGAGGAGGAACACCCGCATGAACGGCAATCCCGCACACCCGATGAACCGCAGGACCGCCTGCGGCATGCTGCTGGGTGCCGCGTCGGTGCTGGCGCTGCCCGGCACCGCCCGCGCCGCCACGGTCATCACCACGAACCAGACCGGCACCAACAACGGCTTCTACTACTCGTTCTGGACCGACGCGCAGGGCACGGTCTCCATGACCCTGGGCTCCGGCGGCAACTACAGCACCAGCTGGAGCAACACCGGCAACTTCGTCTGCGGCAAGGGCTGGAGCACCGGCGCCCGCAGGAACGTGACCTACTCGGGCAGCTTCAACCCGTCCGGCAACGGCTACCTGGCCCTCTACGGATGGACGTCCAACCCGCTCGTCGAGTACTACATCGTCGACAACTGGGGCACCTACCGGCCCACGGGGACGTACAAGGGCACCGTCACCAGCGACGGCGGTACGTACGACATCTACCTGACGACGCGGTACAACGCCCCGTCCGTCGAAGGCACCAAGACCTTCAACCAGTACTGGAGCGTGCGGCAGTCGAAACGGACCGGCGGAACCATCACCACCGGCAACCACTTCGACGCCTGGGCCCGCGCCGGGATGACCCTCGGCAGCTTCAAGTACTACATGATCCTCGCGACCGAGGGCTATCAGAGCAGCGGCAGCTCCAACATCACGGTGTCGGTATGAGCAGCCAACCAGGCTTCCCGTTACGCCCCTTGACGACGACCCTGGCCGCCGTCGCACTGGCCGCCGCGGGCACCCTCACCGTCCACGCCTCCCCCGCCCGGGCCGCCACCTGCAACGGCTACGTCGGACTCACCTTCGACGACGGCCCGTCCGGCAACACCACCGCCCTGCTGAACGCACTCAAGCAGAACGGGCTACGGGCCACGATGTTCAACGAGGGCCAGTACGCCGCCGCCTACCCCGCCCAGGTCAAGGCACAGGTCGCCGCCGGCATGTGGGTCGGCAACCACAGCTACACCCACGCGCACCTGCCCCAGCTCGGCCAGGCCCAGATCGACTCGGAGATCTCCCGGACCCAGCAGGCCGTCGCGGCCGCGGGCGGCGGCACACCGAAACTGTTCCGGCCGCCGTACGGCGAGACCAGCGCGACGGTGAAGGCGGTCGAGGCCAAGTACGGTCTGACCGAGATCCTCTGGAACGTCGACTCGCAGGACTGGAACGGCGCCGGCACCGACGCGATCGTGGCGGCCGCCGGCCGGCTCACCAGCGGCCAGGTCATCCTCATGCACGACTGGCCCGCCAACACCGTCGCCGCGATCCCGCGCATCGCGCAGGGGCTGGCCGCCCGCAATCTGTGCGCCGGCATGATCTCCCCGCAGACCGGCCGCGCGGTGGCTCCGACGGCATAGCGAATCCGTACAACTCGGCCGTCAGTCCAGGCGGTTGAGTTCCTCGGTGATGCGGTGGGAGGCGCGGCGGGCCTCGGTCGCCGGGTCGGCGCCCTCCAGCACCTTGGTCATGTACGGCTTGATCGGGTTGCCCTCCTCCACCGCGCCCCACTGCGCGGTGGAGGGGGTCGCCCGGCCCTGCGCGGCGCCGGCCGCCATGGCAGCGGCTCCCTCCTCGCCGGCGACGGCCCTGGCAAGGGACTTGGCGAGGGTCTTCTTGTTGGGAACGTAGTTCATGGTGCGGGCCAGTTCGGTGTCCCACTTGGCGCCGGTGAGCGCGGCGACGACGGCCACGGCGCCGTCGTGCTCGTCGGTGTTGTTCGGGATGACGAGGTCGGAGCCGCCGGTGAAGACGGCACCGGGCTTGGCGGCGGTCCTGCCGGGCACCGGGAAGAAGCCCAACTTGCCCTCCAGGTCCGGGTTCTGCTGCACGATCGTCCGGGCCAGCCCGGGCACCGCCACGACCTGCGCGACGTGCCCCTTGGCGAACACGCCTGCCTGCGGCGGGTGTTCCTCGTCGGAGCTGGTGGGTCCGTCGCCCAGTGACTGCAGACGGCGGTAGAAGTCCATGCCGCGCAGCGCGGCCGGGGTGGCCAGTGTGCCGCGCCAGCCGCCGTCGGCGTCGCTCGCGAGGTCGCCGCCCTCGTCCCAGATGAAGCCGGAGAGCGTGTACCAGTCCTGTCCGGCGAGGTAAATGCCCTGGTTTCCGCCCGAGTTGAGCTTCTCGGTGTCGGCGAGCCATTCGTCGCGGGTGCGGGGCGGGCGGGTGATGCCGGCCCGAGCGAAGAGGTCCTTGCGGTAGACGACGACGCGGTTGGCGGCGTACCAGGGGATGCCGTACTGGTGCGACAGCAGCTGGCCCGGCTCGGCCAGGCCCGGCAGCCAGTCCTCGCTCCCCCAGCGCAGCGCCGACTCCAGCGTCAGGTCGAGCAGCCGGTCGTCCTCCACGTACTGCGGGACCTGGGTGTTGCCGACCTCGATGACATCGGGCCCGTCGCCGCTGTCCGCGTCCAGTGCGGCCCGCACCTTCTCGCCGATGCCGGTCCACTGCTGGATGCGGATGTCGAGGCGGAGGTCGGAGTGCTCGCTCTCGAAGGACTTGGTGAACCGGCGCAGGAAGTCCTGCGAGGCGCTGTCCTTCATCAGCCACACGGTGACGGTGTGTCGGTCCGTCCCGCCCATGTGCGGCACGACTCCGCACGCGCTGAGCAGACAGACACAGATGCAGGCGCAGACGAGGGCGGGCAGGCGATGGCGTCTCACGAGGGGTCCTGTTCTGCCTGGCGGACAGGGCTGGGGGCCCGACGTGGGGGGACGAGCACGGGGCTCGTACGGGTGTGCCGGATTTTGGTATGGACCAATGCGAAGGGTCAAGGGCCACAGGGCGTCGGGGCGGACGTCTCGCGCTCCGCCGCAGCTTGGGGCACGGTGGAGTGACGCGTGACACAGGTGTCACGGCGGAGAGGAGCGCCCGCATGACGAACCACACGTACCGGGTCACGGAGATCGTCGGCAGCTCACCGGAGGGCGTCGACCAAGCCGTCCGCAACGGCATCGCCCGCGCCGCGCAGACCCTGCGGAACCTCGATTGGTTCGAGGTGACGCAGGTGCGCGGCCAGCTCGAGAACGGCCAGATCGCGTACTGGCAGGTGGGCCTGAAGGTGGGCTTCAGGCTGGAGGAGTCGGACTGACATCACGGCCTGCCCGGGAGCCGGCCGGGACCCCCCGGGTCCTCAGGTCCGCCCCTCCCGTTCCTGCGCCACCTTGAGCTCCGCGGACGGCGCCGTCCAGCGCGCCCGTACGACGGTGAAGCCGGCCCGTTCCGCGTCCTCGCACACCAACTCGTCGTCGTCCACGAAGACGCGGATGTCGCGGGTGCGGTCGAGGCGGCGCAGGATCTCCAGCTTGGTGCGGCGGGCGGGCCTGCGGTCGTCGTTGCGCCGCATGAACACCCGGCCCTCGGGCAGCCCCTGGGCGGCGAGCCAGTCGAGCGTGTCGGGCCGGCAGCGCTCGGGCCGCCCGGTCAGATAGACGACCTCGCACTCCTCGGCGCTCTTCAGCACCAGCGCGATGCCCTCCGGGATCGGCGGGTCGTCCGGCGCGGCGGCGAAGAACCCGTCCCAGTCCCGCGGTGCGCGCTCCAGGAAGCGCTGCCGGTGGGCCGTGTCGGCCAGGGTGTTGTCCAGGTCGAACACGGCGAGGGGGCGTTTGCTGCTGTCGGTCACCCGATCCACCCTAGTGCGGTGACCACGGCGGCCGTCGGCTTCCGTGAGCGAGGGTCGGTGCGGCTTGGCCCAGCCACTCCGACGACGCCCAGTTCGCCGTACCGGGGGATGGCTGCCGGCACCGGCGTGCCCTGTGGATGCCGTGCGTGGACGCCGTCGGCACGCCAGAGGGCTTGGCCCGAGTGCCCGCCGCCGTCCGCCCCGACCGCATCACTCCCGGCCGCGGCATACATCGGCGAGGAACGTGAGGAGGGCGGCGGTGAGTTCGGCCGGGGCGTCCTCCTGGACCAGGTGGCCGGCGCCGGGGACGGGTTCGAGGCGGGCGCCCGGGATGCGGGCCGCGAGCTCATCCCCCTTCGCCGGGGGGATCCAGGTGTCCTCCTGGCCCCAGCAGATCAGGGTGGGGATGCGGATCTCGCCGTAGCGCTCCTGGACTTCGTCGGTGTAGCGCTGGTCGGCCTGGGCGATCTGGCGGTAGAAGGCCGCCTGGCCGAGCTCGCCGAGCCAGGGCCGGACGAGCCGGTCGAGGACGGCGGGGTGCAGGCCGGGGCTGCTGGCCGAGCCGACGTACTCGCGCACCAAAGCCTCGTGCAGCGCGGGCGGCAGCTGCTCGAAGACCGCGGAGTGCGCGCCGACGAGCCGGAAGAACGGCGACCCCCACGGGGCCAGCGCGACCGGGTCGACGAGCGCGAGCGCACGGTAGCGGGCCCCGTGCAGCAGATGCGCGCGCAGGGATACGGCACCGCCGAAGTCGTGCGCCACCACCAGCGGTTCGGCCAGTCCCCAGTGCGCCAGCAGCTCGGTGAACACCCTGCCCTGCGCCGCCAGCGAGACATCCTGCCCGGCGAACATCTGCGACGCCCCATAGCCCGGCATGTCCCACACGAACACCTGATGGCGCCGCGTGAGCGACCGGGCGACGGCCCGCCAGACGTACGACGAGAAGGGCGTGCCGTGGCAGAGGACGACCGGATTCCGGCCGGGCTCCCCGAGGCTGTCCCAGCGGACCTCGCCGGAGGTGCTGCGGAAGGTCCTGGTCAGCGGCCAGTCACTCACTGCGGCTGCCCCTCTCGATGTCCGTGTGCCGTGTGCCGCACGCCCGGTCCACGACCACAGCGGTCAGGAGCGTCAACGGTGCCACAGCCGAGCCCACCAGGATCGCGAGGAGAAAACCGCCGGGCTGCGCCTGCCGGTCCGTCCCTGGCGGTGCCGCCGGTGGATCGAGCCGCAGCGACTTCGTCACGTGATGCCGGCGGAAGACCTCGAGCCACAGACCGAACCAGGACAGCAGCCATACGACTCCACTGGCCGGCTTCAGTCGCCGCACGGCCCGCACCTCCTTGCTGTCGGCCTCAGGCGCAGAACGGCCCCGGCGTGCTCCATGGCGTACGGCCGAAGACGTTGTCGTCGCCGATCGTGTTGCTGACGTCGGTGACCATCCGTGGACACGCTAGCCAACCGGCGACCTCCGGCGGGCAACCTTCGCGCCGCCCGCGACCACTGCTCAGCGACACGACGTGCAGGCGGAGGCGGGAGACCCCATGCGCAAGAGGAACGCGGCGATCTGGACGGCGGCGGTCGTGAGCGCGGCCATGGTGACGTCATTGGGCACGGCGGGCGAGGCCTCGGCCGCCGCGAAGACCCTGGTCGTGGCCACGAACGGGGACGACTCCGCGCCCGGTACGCTCGCCCGGCCCCTCAAGTCCATCCAGAAGGCAGTGGGATTGGCGGCCCCCGGCGACACCATCGCCGTACGCGGCGGGACATACGCGCTGACCGACAACATCACCATCACCACCTCGGGCACGGCGTCCCAGCCCATCACGCTCGGCGCCTACCAGGGCGAGCGGGTCGTGGTCGACGGCGAGCAACTGCCCGCCAGTCACACACCCGTTGGCGGCAGCATCCCGCGGGCCGAGCGCGGGGCGATCCACCAGGAGGCGTCGTACTGGCGGATCTCCGGCCTGGAGATCGTCAACGGGCCGTACGGCATCTACTGCGACGGCTGCAACGGCAACGTCTTCTCCCGCCTGTCCACGCACGACAACTACGAGTCCGGATTCCAGCTCCAGGGCGTCTCCAGCAACAACCAGATCCTGAACCTGGACAGTTACCTCAACCGCGACCCGCGCAAGAACGGCGAGAGCGCCGACGGTCTCGCCATCAAGGAGGGCAGCGGCACCAGCAACGTCGTGCGCGGTGCCCGGCTGTGGAACAACGTCGACGACGGCTTCGACGCCTGGAAGTTCACCTCGCCGATCCTGATCGAGAACACGGTGGCGTACGGCAACGGCTTCAACCGCTGGAACTTCCCGGACTTCGCGGGCGACGGCAACGGATTCAAGCTCGGCGGCGGGACGCCGGCCCCGGCGGTGGCCCACACGGTCCGGGGCAGCGTCGCTTTCAAGAACG
Organism: Streptomyces sp. NPDC001663; assembly: GCF_042893105.1. Taxonomy (NCBI): domain Bacteria; kingdom Bacillati; phylum Actinomycetota; class Actinomycetes; order Kitasatosporales; family Streptomycetaceae; genus Streptomyces; species Streptomyces sp. NPDC001663. The sequence continues at coordinate 36,661 of NZ_JBIAUR010000001.1, forward strand.
CCGCGCACGGCTTCACCGACAACGGCAACGCCGGAGCACTCGCTCTGACCCGCGACTCCGCCTACGGCAATGCCGGCACCGGCTTCGACGCCGACGTCTCGGGCGGGACCGCCACGCTCAGCGCCGACCTGTCGGTCGCCGACGGGAAGGCCGTGGCCCGCGGCTCCGGGACAGTATCCAAGGGCAACTGGGATCTGGGCGGCACTTGGGATGCTTCGTCGGTTCTCAGTACGGACCCTGGCGCGCTCACGGGGCCGCGGGCCGCGGACGGTTCACTCCCGCCGGCGCCCGCCTTCCTGGTCCCGCGCAACGGCGCCGCGATCGGCGCCCGGTTCTGAAGCGCCTGCGACGTATTTGAGACAGCCTGACCGGAGAATTAGTCCGGACTATTCGTCGCGGGCTTGCTTTGTGCAGGCTGTGCGATAGCGCTTGCACACCGCGTGTGCGCGAATGAGCCATGTGTACACATCAATACGTCCTGGCGGTTGATTGTTCAAAGAGCACCCTGCAATACTCCGCTTCCCACCTCGCCCCCCACGTCCCCGACAAGGGCGAAGAATTCGAATACCAGGGAATTCGGATTCACGATCTCCCCACAGCCCGCACCCCACCAGCACATTCTGCACGGTGCATGGCATGAAGCGGCAAAGAAGGTGCTTTTGTGCCCGAACAATCAGCCTGGCCCTACGACTCGCCCCCGTATCCCATGGCGAACGACGAACAGTTGAAGCCTCCCCCGATATCCGACCACCCGGAATTTCACTCCCTGCGTCGCGCCCACCGCCGCTTCGGCACGCGCGCGACCCTCTGGTCGGTCGGCGGATTCCTGCTCTATGTGCTGTTGTCGAGTTTCGCCCCCGGTGTGATGAATCAGCCCCTGTTCGGCCATCTCACCGTCGGACTCGTTTTCGGTCTGGCTCAGTTCGTCGTGATGGGCGTGACGGCGTGGTGCTACCTCCGGCACATGCGCACCCGCGTCGACCCGCTCGCCCGCGGCCTGCGGGCCAAGCTCCATCAGCGCGAGGCCCACCACCAGCGCGAGGCCCAGCGGGCGAGGGGGCAGCGCGCGTGGTGAGCATTTCCGCAGCCGTCGTCGACCGCTTCAGCCTGCAGCTGACGTTCGTGCTGTTCCTGTCGGTGGTCGTGGTCACCCTGTTCATGGCCCTGCTGACCGCCCCGCACCGCGACGAGATCAGCGAGTTCTACCTCGGCAACCGCACCATGTCGCCGCTGCGCAACGGCCTGGCCATGTGCGGCGACTACCTCTCCGCGGCGACCCTGCTGGGCAGCACCGGACTCGTCGCCCTCACCGGGTACGACGGGCTGCTGTACCTGTCCGGGACCACCGTCGCCTGGATGATGGTGCTGCTGCTGATCGCCGAACCGCTGCACCGCGCAGGGAAGTTCACGCCGGGCGACATGCTCGCCCTGCGCCTGCCCCGGCTGCAGCGGCCGGTGCGGATCGCCCTGGCGGTGTGCACGCTGACCATCACCACCCTCTACCTGGTGGCCCAACTCGTCGGCAGCGTCGCCCTGTTGACCCAGTTCACCGGCGAACCCGGCGCCACCACACGGACGTTGTGCGTGGTCACCATCGGCACCGTCGTCATCGTCTACGCCTCCATCGGCGGCATGCCCGGCGCCACGGTCATCCAGATCATCAAGGCCGTGATGCTGGTGGCGGGCGTGTCGGTCACCGCGGTGATGGTGCTGCACCACTTCCACTGGAGCCCGGACGCCCTCCTGTCCGCGGCCGCCGACCGCAGCGGATACGGCACCCGCTTCCTCGAACCGGGCCTGCGCTACGGCGCCAGCACCACCAGCAAGCTGGACTTCCTCAGCCTCGAACTGGCCATCGTGCTGGGCCTGGCCGCCCTCCCGCACGTGTTGATGCGGCTGCTCGCCCCGCGCTCCGGCGGCGTGCTGCGCTCCTCCGTCGTCTGGGCCGTGAGCCTGGTCGGCCTGGTCTGCCTCGCGGCCGGCATCCTCGGCCTCGGCGCCACCGCGATCGTCGGCCGGGACACCATCGCCGGCACCGACCACAAGGGCGACGCCGCCGTGCTGCTCCTCGCCCACGCCCTGGGCGGCGGCATCCTGACCGCCCTGCTGTCCTGCCTGGCGTTCGTCACGCTGCTCGCCGTCGCGGCCGGGCTCACCCTCGCCGCGGCCACCTCCCTCGCCCACGACCTGTACGGCGAGGTGATCCGCAGGGGCCGGGCCAGCCAGACCGAGGAGCTGACCGTGGCCCGCCTGTCCGCGGTCGTCATCGGTGTCCTCGGCATCCTGCTCGCCCTCGTCTCCTGGGACGCCAACACCGCGACCCTGGCCTTCCTCGCCTTCGCCATCGCGGCCTCCGCGATCCTGCCGGCCCTCGTGTACAGCCTGTTCTGGCGGCGGTTCACCGGACAGGGCGCACTGCTCAGCCTCTGGGGCGGCCTGGTCTGCTCCGTACTGCTCGTGGTCTTCTCCCCCGTCGTCTCCTCCACCCCGGACTCGTTCTACCCGTCCGCCGACTTCGCCTGGTTCCCACTGCAGAACCCGGGCATCGTCTCCATCCCGGCGGGCTTCCTCCTGGGCTGGCTGGGCACAGTACTGAGCACCCGTCAGGAGAACGTCTCCCACGAGGAGTTCGAGGTAAGGATGCTCGTGGGCAGCGAGCGGTGAGACCACCCTCGGCACCCTCCGGCCCCGCAACACGGCGCGCACCACGACCCCCGTGCGCGCCATGATCGCCGTACACCGCATGCTTCTTGCATGTCATCTCGCACGATCATGATCGGCGCCGCCCGGCAGCGCCCCTGCACACTCGTCGTGTGCCGGGGCTGCTGCTGCGGCGATCCGCGCAAGCATCCGGGCACCGACCACGCCTGGCAGCTGGACCGCCTCCGCGCCGCGGCGGCCGAGTACGGCTTCCAGGTCCGTACGACCGACTGCCTGGGCCCCTGCGACCAGGCGAACGTCATCGTCGTCCAGCCGTCGGCAGAGGGGCGCCGGGCCGGCGGCCGGGCCACCTGGATCGGCTTCGCCATGGACGACGACTGCACCGAGGAGATCGTGACCTGGGCGGCGGCGGGCGGTCCGGGGCTCGCGGAGCCGCCGATCACACTGGAGCTGCAGTTCATCCGGCCACCTCGGGAGGCACGCGTCCGCAGCCGCCGCTGACGGCCCCCCAAGGACGACCAACCGTCAATTGTTAATGGGATCCATTTTCATGTAGCGTCCTCGGTGCTCGCCCACCCAGGGCCACCGAGGAGGATTCCCATGGCTGTCCCGAAGCGGAAGATGTCCCGCAGCAACACCCGCCACCGCCGCGCCCAGTGGAAGGCGACCACCGCGCAATTGGTGCCTCTCACCATCGACGGCGTCGCCCACCTCGTGCCGCAGCACCTGGTCAAGGCGTACGAGCGCGGGCTGCTGCGCCCCGAGGGCTGACGCCGGATGCCGTACGACCGCCTGCCCGTCACCGTCCTGTCCGGCTTCCTCGGGGCGGGCAAGACCACGCTGCTCAACCACGTCCTCGCCAACCGCGAGGGCCTGCGGGTCGCCGTCATCGTCAACGACATGAGCGAGGTCAACATCGACGCCGCGCTGGTGCGCGGCGGTGAGGCCGCCCTGTCGCGGACCGAGGAACGCCTCGTCGAGATGACCAACGGCTGCATCTGCTGCACGCTGCGCGACGACCTGCTTGAGGAGGTCGACCGGCTGGCCCGCGAGGGCCGCTTCGACCACCTCCTGATCGAGTCCTCGGGCATCTCCGAGCCGATGCCGGTCGCGGCCACCTTCGCCTTCGCCCGCGACGACGGCGCCACCCTCGGCGAGGTCGCCGCGCTGGACACCATGGTCACGGTCGTCGACGCCGCGAACTTCCTGCCGGAGCTGGAGTCGGGTGACGAGCTCGCCGAGCGCGGGCTGGCGCCGTTCGAGGACGACGAGCGCACCGTCAGCGATCTCCTGGTCGACCAGGTCGAGTTCGCCGACGTCATCGTGCTCAACAAGCTCGACCTCGTGGACGCAGGCGCCGCAGACCGGCTGCAAGCGGTGCTCACCCGTCTCAATCCCGCCGCGCGCATCGTCACGGCCACACACGCGCGGGTGGATGTCCAACAGGTCCTCGGCACCCGCCTGTTCGACCTCGAACGCGCCCAACAGGCACCGGGATGGGTGCAGGAACTCAACGGCGACCACGTGCCCGAGACCGAGGAGTACGGCATCTCCTCCACCGTGTTCCGCTCCGAACTCCTCTTCCATCCCGGCCGGTTGTGGCGTTTCGTGACCGAGGACCTGGACAGCGGCGCCTACGGCCGGGTCCTGCGCTCCAAGGGCTTCTTCACCCTGGCCGGCCGCCCGCACGTGACGGGCCTGTGGTCCCAGGCCGGCACCGTGGCCCGCTTCGAGCCGTCCGCCGTCCGGGACCGCGAAGCGCCGTACGCACAGGAACTGGTCCTGATCGGCACGCAGTTGAACGCGCCGGGACTCCAAGCCGCCCTGACCGGCTGCCTGATGACACCCGGCGAGAGCCTCCCGCCGGTCGATCCGTTCCCCGCCTGGGACACGTACGGCATCGACGAGGCCTGCGATCACGAGCGCGCGGCCCAGGACCGACTGTCCGTGGCCTGACTATCCTGGCCGAAAGGAGGCGGTCCTGCTCGCGGTGAGCGTGAAGGGAGCCGCGTGTGACTGGGAAGAGCGGCGGCGACACACTGCGGCGGGCGCGGGAGGCCGTGGCCCGGGAGGCGTGGGCCGAGGCGTACGGACTGCTGCGGCGCCTGGACCCCGGCCGGCTCACCGCCGACGACTGTGCCGCCTTCGCCGACGCCGCCTGGTGGACGAGCCGTGTCGAGGAGTCGATCGTCCAGCGGATGCGCGCCTACGCCGGGTACACGGCGGCCGGCGACGACCGGCGGGCCGCGTACTGCGCCTGGATGCTCTTCTACGAGCACCAGCTGGCCGGCCGCTCGGCCGTGGCCGCCGGCTGGCTGCGCCGGGCCCGGCAGCATCTGCGCGACCAGCCCGAGTGCGTCGAGCAGTGCTATCTCGCCTGGATGGACGCGGAGGCGGCGCAGCAGCGCGGCGCGTTCGACGAGGCGATGGCCGCGGCCCGGCGCATGGCCGAGATCGCGCGCCGCTGTGACAGCCCCGATCTGCACGCCATGGGCGTCCAGGCGCAGGCGGGCGTCCTGGTCGCCCGGGGCAGGGTCGCCGAGGGGCTCGAGCTCCTCGACGACGCGATGTGCTCGGCCACGGCGGGCGAGCTCAGCGCCTTCTTCACCGGCTGGGTCTACTGCCTGGGCCTGCAGCAGTGCATGGCCTGCGCCGACCTCGCACGCGCCGCCGAGTGGACCGAGGCGGCCATGAGCTGGTGCGCCTCGATGCCGGCGGAGAACAACTTCCGGGGGCTGTGCCGGGTGCACCGGGTGGAGGTGCTGGAGCTGCGGGGCAGCTGGACGCGGGCGCTGGCCGAGGCCGTACGGACCTGCGAGGAGTTGCTGCCCTACGAGCGGCGGATGGCCGCCGAGGCGTTCTATGTGACCGGGGAGGTCCGGCGGCGGCGCGGTGAGCTGGCCGCGGCCGAGGAGTCGTACGCCAGGGCTCATGAACTGGGCCGTGACCCGCAGCCCGGGCTCGCCCTGCTGCGGCTGGCCCAGGGGAAGGCCGAGGCCTCGGCCGCCGCGCTGCGCCCGGCCCTCGACGACAGCCGCAAGGCCCCCGGGCCCGGCGGTCTCGAACACTGCCGGCTGCTCGCGGCCCGGGTGGAGATCTGCCTCGCCCTCGGCCGGCTGGACGAGGGCGCCACCGCGGCCGAGGAGCTGGAGGACCTGGCCCGGGAGTGGCAGGAGCGGCGCGGTTCGCAGACGACGCCGCTGCACGCGAGCGCGGCCTGGGCGGGCGGCGCGGTGGCGTTCGCGGCCCGTGACCTCGAGCGGGCGCTGCCGCTGCTGCGCCGGGCCGTGACGCTCTGGCTGGAGCTGCAGGTGCCGTATGAGGCGGCCCAGGTGCGGATGACGCTGGCGGCGGCGGATCGCGCCGCGGGCGACGACGAGGGGGCGCGGATGGAGCTGCGGGCCGCCGGGCAGGTCTTCCGGGAGCTGGGCGCCGTACCGGACGCCCGTCGGGCGGCGGCTCTGCTGGCCGATGTGGAGCACCGGCGGCCGGGCGGGCTGACCGGGCGGGAGATCGAGGTGCTGCGGCTGGTCGCGGCGGGCGCGACCAACCGGGCCATCGCCGCGGAACTGGTGATCAGCGAGCACACCGTCGCCCGGCACCTCAACAACATCTTCGCCAAGCTCGACGTGTCCTCGCGGGCGGCGGCGACGGCGTACGCCTGCACGCACGGCCTGGCCTGATGGGCCGTTCTGCCCATGCCTTCCTGTGCCCGGGATGGGCCGTTTCGGCGATGAGGACACATCCCCTTCCCGCATAGACCGGTGGTGTGCCCCCTCCCGACACCGGAACGGAAAGCAGGTGGCCACCATGACAACCACCTCCACACCGGCCCTCGACGAGCAGTTGCTGGGGCGGCTGCGCGGGGCCGTGCGCGGCGAGATCGTCGAACCGGGCGACCCGGAGTACGACGAGGCGCGCCTGGTCTACAACGCGCTGCACGACAAGCGGCCGGCGATCGTCGTCAGGGCCGTCGACACGGGCGATGTGATGGCCACCGTGGACTTCGCGCGCGAGCAGGGCCTCGCTCTCGCGGTCCGCGGCGGCAGCCACAGCGTCGCCGGGCACGGGACCTGTGACGGCGGTGTCGTCCTCGACCTCGGCCGGATGCGCGGGATCCGCGTCGACCCCGATGCCCGTACGGCGTGGGTCGAGGGCGGCTGCACCTGGGCGGACGTCAACCACGCCACGCACGCCTTCGGCCTGGCCACCACCGGCGGGATCGTCTCCACCACCGGGGTGGGCGGCCTGACGACGGGCGGCGGCATGGGCTATCTGGCCCGCCGCTGCGGTCTGGCGTGCGACAACCTGACCTCGGTGGACCTGGTGACCGCCGACGGATCCTTCCTGACCTGCACGGACGAGCAGAACAGCGACCTGATGTGGGCGGTGCGCGGGGGCGGCGGCAACTTCGGCGTCGTCACGTCCTTCGCCTACCGGCTGCACCCCGTCGCCGACATCCTCGGCGGGCCGACGTTCTTCCCGCTGGACGCCGATGTGATGCGCCGGTACCGGGAGCTGATCGCGGAGGGCGACGAACGGCTCGGCGCCCTGCTCGTCGTAGGCCTCGGACCGCCGCTGCCGTTCCTGCCCGAACGCTGGCACGGGCGGCCGCTGTGCGGCGTGGTCACCTGCTGGACCGGCCCCGAGGACGAGGACGACCGCATCCGCGACCGCGTCGCCGGGCTCGGACCGGTGCTGGGCCGGATGGTGGAGCGCATGCCCTACCCGGTGATCAACACCCTGTTCGACGAGCTCGTGCCGCCCGGCCTCTTCCACTACTGGAAGGGCGCCTTCAGCCGCGGCCTGCCGGACGGAGTCGTCGACGCGTTCGTCGAGTACGGCGCCACGACCCCGTCCATCCAGAGCGTGACGGTCGTCTTCCCCGTCGACGGCGCCTGCCACCGCATCCGCCCGGAGGACACCGCCTTCTCCTACCGGGACGCCGACTACTCGATCGCACTCAGCCCCACCCTGACCACCCGGGAGGACTGCGAGGCCCAGAAGGCCTGGGTCCGCGCCTTCTACAAGGCCCTCGAACCGCACTGCGCAGGAGGCGGCTACGTCAACTTCATGGACGCCGACGACCACGACCGCGTACGCGCCAACTACCGCGGCAACCACGCCCGTCTGACGGACCTGAAGCGCCGCTACGACCCGGGCAACCTGTTCCGCCTGAACCACAACATCGCGCCCTGAGGAAAGCCCTTCGCGGCACTTGAGGAATCTTGCGGGCTCGTGGGTGTTGAACCCTTCATGAGCTCCGCGATCGCCTCGACCCGCTTCTCCGTCCTCGACCGCTCCCGCACCCGCGAGGGCCGCACGAACGCCGAGGCGCTGCGCGACACCGTAGAAATGGCGCGGGCGCTGGAGGAGCTCGGCTACCACCGGGTCTGGGTCTCGGAGCATCACGGGGTGCCCGGGGTCGCCGGGTCGGCACCGACCGTGCTGGCCGCGGCCGTCGCGGCGGCGACCCGGACGATCCGGGTCGGGACCGGCGGTGTGATGCTGCCCAACCATCAACCCCTGGTCGTGGCCGAGCAGTTCGGGGTGCTGGAGTCCCTCTTCCCTGGACGCATCGACATGGGGCTCGGCCGCTCGGTCGGCTTCACGGACGGGGTGCGCAGGGCGCTCGGGCGGGACAAGGGCGACGCCGAGGACTTCGGGGCGCAGCTCGAGGAGCTGCTCGGCTGGTTCCGCGGGACGTCCCCGACCGGGGTTCATGCACGGCCCGCCGAGGGGCTGAGCGTGCCGCCGTTCGTACTGGCCATGGGCGAGGGCGCCGCGATCGCGGCCCGTGCGGGGCTGCCGATGGTCATCGGCGACCTCCGCAACCGGGAGAAGATGCAGCGCGGCATCGACCACTACCGCGCCCACTTCCGCCCCTCCCCCTGGGCCGCCGAACCGTACGTCGTCATCTCCGGCACGATCGCCGTCGCCGACAGCCCCGACCAGGCCCGCCGGCTGCTGATCCCGGAGGCCTGGTCGATGGCGTACTCCCGCACCCACGGCACCTTCCCACCGCTGCCGCCCGCCGAGCGCGTCGAGGCGCTCGCCATGACAACCAAGGAGCGCGGCTTCTACGAGGCCGGGCTCGCCGGGCACATCGCGGGCACCGAGGAGCAAGTGGCGCACGAGCTGGAGACAGTGATCAAGGAGACAGGGGCGCAGGAGGTGCTGGTGACGACCAGTACGTACGACCGGGCGGCGCTGGTGGACTCGTATCGCCGCCTCGCCCGCATCGCCGCCAGCGGGCTCGGCGGTTGACCTGCGGGTCGCGGTCTCAGCCGGTGGTGATCACCATCCGGAAGCGGGCCTTGCCGGAGAGCATCTTCTCGTACGCCTCGCCGGCCCGGTCCAGCGGCAGGGTCTCGGTCATCGGGCGGATGCCGTGCAGGGCGCTGAACGCCATGGTGTCCTGCACGTCCTGCGAGGTGCCGGACGGATGGCCGCGGACGACCCGGCCGCTCATGAGCAGCTGCACCGGGCTGATCCCCAGGGGCTCGGCGTCCGCCCCGATGACCACCAGCTCGCCGCGGGGCGACAGCCCGTCCACGGTCGCCGTGATGGCCTGCGAGTTGCCGGCCGTGGCCAGGACGACCTTGGCGCCGCCCAGTGACCGCAGCGCTTCGGCGACGGGCGTGGCCGCCGTGCTGTCGATGTAGTGGTGGGCGCCGAGCTGCTTGGCGAAGTCGGCCTTCTCCGCCCCGCGGGCGATCCCCACGGTCTCGTAGCCCATCGCGGCCGCGTACTGCACGCCCAGGTGGCCCAGACCGCCGAGGCCGAGCACGGCGACCAGGTCGCCCGGCCGGGCCGAGCTGCGCCGCAGTCCGTTGTACGTGGTCACGCCCGCACAGGCCAGGGGCCCCGCGTCGCTCGCGGACAGGGCGTCGGGAATCCGGGCCAATGCGTCGGCCGGCGCGATCAGCATCTCGGCGAAGCCGCCGTCGTACGCCCAACCGGGCACCTTCAGGCTCTCGCAGACGATGAAGTCGCCCTGCCAGCAGCGTGTGCAGTGGCCGCAGCTGCCGCCGAACCAGCCGACCGCCACCCGGTCGCCCACCTGCCAGCCGCGGTCCTGGGCGCCCTCGCCGAGCGCGTCGATCCGTCCGGCGATCTCGTGTCCGGGGACCACCGGGAAGCTGATGCCCGGCGCTCCGGCGTTCACGAACATGGTGTCGCTGTGGCAGACCCCGCAGGCCTCCACCGCCACGCGTACGTGGCCGGGGCCGGGCTGCGGCACCTCCCGCTCGACGATCTGGAACGGCCCGCCGGCCTCCACGGCCTGCGCGACTCGATAGGTGTCCATCTGTCCCTCCGGGATGGGCGGGAAAGGGGGGAAGTTCCAGGAACCAGCAGAACAGCTCGCGGCCGATCACGCGCGCGGGATGGAAGAAGCTTTGCGGGCCGCTCTCGCCGACGTCGGCGGTCGGGGTTACGAGATGGCCCGGAGCCGGCCGTGGGGCCGGCGGCGCAGTTGCTCGACTGCCTCGGCCGTCCGCTCGTCCGCGGGCAGGAAGACCACCAACTGCTGGGCGTCAGAGGAGAGTTCGAGCGTCTCGCGCTCGAGCCGGAGTTCGCCCCCGGACGGGTGGTCGAGGCGGAGCGGTCCGCGGGGCGGAACCACGTGGCGGTTCAGGCGGCGCGTGAAGTCGGGGCCCGCGACGGGGGCGAGTTCGGCGGTGAACCACTCCGAGTTCTCCATGGACGGTGCGAGCCACAGGTCGAAGACCTGCTCGTCCGCCACGTCGTCCCAGTCGGCGAAGAACGTCCGGGCGCGGGGGTCGGTGAACAGGTAGCGGGTGAGGTTCGGTTCGTCCGCGTCGAGCAGTCCGGCCGCGCTCATCACCGACTCGTAGCCGCCGGTGTGGGCGAGGACGTCGCCGAGCCGGTTGGTGACCATGGCGATCCCCGGCTCGATGAGACGGAGCGTCTCCAGGACCTGCCGCCGGACCTGGCGGCGCGGTGGTGCGGGCTGGGTGTGGGCGACGCATTCACCGCCGGTGATCTTCGCGAGGTAGCGCAGGTGGTTGCGCTCCGACGGGTCGAGGCTGAGGGCGTCGGCCACCGCGTTGACCACCGCCACCGACGGGTTGCGGTCGCGGCCCTGTTCGATGCGGGTGAGGTACTCGACGCTGATGCCGGCCCGCGCGGCGAGATCCTGGCGGCGCAGACCCGGTGACCGGCGGCGGCCGCGCTCGGGCAGTCCCAGCGACTGAGGCTGGATGCTGTCGCGCTTGGCCCGGATGAAGTCCCCCAACGGCGTGCCCATGGTGGCGAGCATAGGACGCGGCCCGCTGGTCGCGGAGGGCTCAGCGTGGCCCTGTGGGGGCCAGCCTGAGCACGGTCTGGTTGGGGTCGCGGTGCGGTCTGATCGTGGTGGCCATGGAGAAGAACGAGCAGAGCAAGCACAAGCTGGTGATCGTCGTCGGAAGCGTCCGGGACGGGCGGTTCGGCCCGGTCGTGTCCTCGTGGGTCGCCGAACAGGCCGTAACGCACGGCGGGTTCGAGGTGGAGGTCGTCGATCTGGCCGAGATCGACATCCCGTTGGCGCTGCCTGCGGCCTCCCCGAAGTACGCCGGAGACGAGTACCCCCGTCCGGCCGGGATGGCGGCCCTCACCTCGGCCCTGGAGGGCGCGGACGCGTTCGTCGTGGTGACACCGGAGTACAACCACAGCTATCCCGCATCGCTGAAGGCCGCCATCGACTGGCACTTCACCCAGTGGACGGCCAAGCCCGTCGCCTTCGTCAGCTACGGCGGCGCGGCGGGCGGCCGGCACGCGGTGCTGCACCTGGAGAACGTCCTGACCGAGCTGCACGCCGTGACGATCCGCGACGGCCTCGCCTTCCCGAACTACTTCACGGCGTGGCAGGACGGCCGTCCCCTCGACACCGAAGCTCCCGGGTACGCCAAGACGCTGCTGGACCAGCTGGCCTGGTGGGCGGGTGCGCTCCGGTCGGCCCGGGAGGCGACTCCCTATCCGGCGTGAGGCTGCGTCCTAGTCCCTTCGCATGCGGACGGCGACGAAGAACGGCGTCTGAAGAGTCTTGAGGTAGCGGTTCTCGTCGACTCGGCGGGCGGACTCCTCGGCCCGCGGCTCCACAAGTCGCTCCAGGGCGAACCCGGCGTCGAGAAGCTCACCCAGGAAGGTCTGCATCGTCATACGGCGGTAGGAGTTGGTGAACCCGCTCTCCCCGAAGCGGGTCTCGACACGGTCCTCGTCGAAGTAGGAGCCACCGTGCCACACCCAGTCGGCGGTCGGATGGACCGTGGAAACCAGCAGCGTTCCGCCGGGACGCAGCACGCGGTGCAGTTCGGCCAACAGCTGCGTGCGGTCGTCCAGGTGATGGTGCACCAGGGCCACGACTGCAAGGTCGAAGGAACCGTCCGACAGGAAATCGAGCGGCTCCTCCAGGTCGTGGTGGTGCAGCGTGACGGTCGCTTCGCGGCCGACCCGGTCGCGGGCGTGGCGCAACAGCGTCGCGCTGCCCTCCACGCCGACCACCTCGGCCGCGCCGCGGGCCCGCAGTTCGGCGATGTAGTGCCCGGCACCGCAGCCGACGTCCAGGACACGCAGGCCGGTGACGTCGCCGGCCAGGGCGAGCATGGCGGGCCGGTCGGTGTGAGCGTTGTAGGGGCCGTCGGTGGCCGATTGGGCGAAGTAGTCGCCAAGGGCGCCCTCGTAGGCGGTGTTGATGCGCATCACGGCATGCTGTCAGCAACCCTCACGCGGGGACAGGCTCCCGGCGGCCGGACCGGCCTGCGCTGCCCGGTGCGGCGAGAAATCCGGTCGACAGGCGGGGTCGCGACGTACTGGGATGGCCGAGGCCGCCCGCCGCACGGAGCGGGCCGACCGCAGGAGCTGCTGTTGGCGACCGGGAGAACCGCGGGCATCCGCCCCGCGATCGATACCGCGCTGGCCAGGCACCTGGTTGATGCGCAGTTCCCGCAGTGGGCCGAACTGCCCCTGGAGTTGCTCGACCCGGCCGGCTCGGACCACGTGATCTTCCGGCTGGGTGAGGAGCTGTCCGTCCGGTTGCCCCGCCAGGCCGGAGCCGTCGGGCAGGCCAGGAAGGAGTCCGAGTGGCTGCCCCGGCTCGCCCCGCACCTGCCCCTGGCCGTCCCGGTGCCGGTGGGGGTGGGAGAACCCGGCTTCGGCTATCCATGGCCATGGTCGGTGTCCCGCTGGCTGGACGGCGAGGTCGCGACCGTCGAGGCGCTGGCCGACTCGTGCGTGGCCGCGGTAGAACTGGCGGAGTTCCTGGTCGCCCTTCAGCGGTTCACTCCCGAGGCCATCCCGGTCGAGGATGCCCGCGCGGAGCTCACCGCCGGGTCTCTGGCCGACCGGGACCGTGCCACGCGTGCCGCGATCGCGCAGGTCGACGGCGCTTTCGACGCCGCGGCGATGGCCGGGCTGTGGGACACGGCGCTGGGCGCCCCCGCGTGGGATCGCCCACCGGTCTGGTTCCACGGCGACTTCCACACCGGCAATCTGCTGACCGTCGGCGGCCGTCTGAGCGCGGTCATCGACTTCGGCGGGCTCGGTGTGGGCGACCCGGCCTGCGACTTGACCATCGCCTTCACGTTGATGTCGGCCGCGAGCCGGGCCGCCTTCCGCGCCGCACTCGGCGTGGACGACGCCACCTGGCTGCGGGGCCGCGGCTGGGCCTTGGCCACGGGCCTGAGCGCCCATACCGCCTACGCCGCCGTCAATCCGCGGGTCGCTGCGCAGACCACCCGCCAGATCACCGAGGCCCTGATCGGCTAGGCGACCAGGGCCGCATCTCCACCGACACCGCGTCAGCGCTTCCACTCCTCCGGCCCACCGCCCCGCCACTCGATCAGCGGGGACTGCCGCACCCAGTCCTCGTCCACGTCCTCCAAACCCGCGAGGCGCAGAAACTCGACGATGTCCAGGATCCCGTACGCCATGCCCAGGAACCGGTCGGCGGCACGGACCCGCCGCCCGCCGTCCTCAGCGGGCGGGTAGATCGCGATGGACGGGGCGCCGGTCATACAGCCAGCCTCGCCCCGAGCCGGGAGCGGCGCATGACGGAGTGCGCCGACCGCGTGGACCCCCGGGAGGTTGCTCAGCTCGTGCGGGGGCTGTTGCGAGCGCGGTCCAGGTAGTCGGCCAGCGCTCGCCATTCGCCGGCCGGTGCCGCAGGGTCTCCGGACATGGCCGCCGGATCGTCCCGCCAGGCAGCGCGCACGCCGGCCGAGATGCCGGCGTCGCCGCCGGTGAACAGCGCGCTCAGCTCATCCATGCGGGCCACGAGCCGGCGGACGTTGCGGTCGGTGGGAGGGGTGCCGGCCGTGCGGAGCCGTTCGGCCCTGCGGTACAGCTCGGGCCACTCGATCTCCAGCAGGTAATGTGCCGCGGGCCCCAGGGCAGCGGCACGAGTCCGCAGGACGTGGATCTGGTCGGCATCCAGGTGGCGGCCCAGCGTGTGCTCTCCCTCCGGACCGGTGCCGCCGATCGCGTGCAGCGCGTCGAGCAGGTCCGTGGTCGTCGGGGCCCGGTCGGCCGACAGCTCGTCGCCGAGTCGCACGAGCCGCTCCTTCAGGACACCGAGCGCGGCGATGGACTCCTCCACACCGGCCAGGTGGTCCCGGACCAACCGCACCGGGTCGACCCCCGCATCGAGGCAGACGGCGATCGTGTCCAGAGCCAGCCCCAGACTGCGCAGCGCCAGCACCTGATACAGACGGACGAGGTCTTCCTCGGTGTACTCCCTGTGTCCCCCCGTGGTGCGCTGTGAGGGGCTGAGCAGCCCGATGGTGTCCCAGTGGTGCAGCGTGCGCACGGTCAGCCCGCTGGCCTCGGCGAGCCGGCCCACCTTCCAGGTCGCAGAAGTGGTCATGGAGCAACGATGCAGCCTCACACCGCGTGAGGTTCAAGCCCGGGACAGCGATGCACTGCCGCCCCGTGACGGCCACCGAGCGCCCCTCACCCCCCTCGCATAGAATCGCGGGGTTTGTCCCGCCCCCGTCGAAGACCCACCCGTACGGAGCCCACTTCATGCCCGACCCACACGGCTCACACGATCCCTACGTCCGCGTCCGCGGCGCCCGTGAGCACAACCTCAAGGGCGTGGACGTCGACATCCCCCGGGACGTGTTGACCGTGTTCACGGGCGTGTCCGGGTCCGGGAAGTCGTCGCTGGCGTTCGGCACGATCTACGCCGAGGCGCAGCGCCGCTACTTCGAGTCGGTCGCCCCGTACGCGCGCCGTCTGATCCACCAGGTGGGTGCGCCGAAGGTCGGCGAGATCACCGGACTGCCGCCCGCGGTCTCCCTCCAGCAGCGGCGCTCGTCGCCGACGTCCCGCTCGTCCGTCGGCACGGTCACCAACCTCTCCAACTCCCTGCGCATGCTGTTCTCCCGCGCCGGTGACTACCCGCCCGGCGCCGAGCGCCTCGACTCGGACGCCTTCTCCCCCAACACGGCCGCGGGCGCCTGCCCCGAGTGCCACGGCCTGGGTCAAGTGCACCGTACGACCGAGGAGTTGCTGGTCCCCGACCCGTCGCTGTCGATCCGCGAGGGCGCGATCGCGGCCTGGCCGGGCGCCTGGCAGGGCAAGAACCTGCGGGACATCCTGGACGCGCTCGACCACGACGTGGACCAGCCGTGGCGCGAACTGCCCGCCGAGCAGCGGCAGTGGATCCTGTTCACCGACGAGCAGCCGGTCGTCACCGTGCACCCCGTGCGCGACGCCGACCGCATCCAACGGCCGTACCAGGGCACGTACATGAGCGCCCACCGGTACGTCATGAAGACCTTCTCCGACTCCAAGAGCCCGACACTGCGGGCCAAGGCGGAACGCTTCCTGACCAGCGCCCCCTGCCCGGCCTGCGGCGGCAGCAGGCTGCGCCCCGAGGCAATGGCGGTGACCTTCGCCGGCCGTACGATCGCCGAGCTGGCCGCGCTGCCGATCACGGATCTCGCCGACGCCCTGGCCGCCACCTCCGAGGCCGCCCGCGTCCTCACCGAGGACCTGAAGTCCCGTATCGCCCCGATCCTCGAACTCGGCCTCGGCTACCTCAGCCTGGACCGCTCCACCCCCACCCTCTCCGCGGGTGAACTCCAACGGCTGCGCCTGGCAACGCAGTTGCGGTCCGGGCTGTTCGGTGTGGTGTACGTCCTCGACGAACCCTCCGCCGGACTGCACCCGGCGGACACGGAGGCCCTGCTCACCGTCCTGGAGCGGCTGAAGTCCGCCGGGAACTCGGTGTTCGTCGTCGAGCACCACCTCGACGTCGTACGCGGCGCCGACTGGCTGGTGGACGTGGGCCCGCGCGCCGGGGAGCACGGTGGGGAGGTGCTGCACAGCGGCCCGGTGGCGGACCTGGCCGCGGTGGCGGACTCCGCGACGGCCCGCTATCTCTTCGACGGATCGCCCACTCGGGTACGCCAAGTGCGCACCGCCCGGGGCCAGTTGAAGGTCGGCCCGGTCACCCGGCACAACCTGCGCGGGGTGACGGCCGAGTTCCCGCTCGGCGTGTTCACCGCGGTCACCGGCGTCTCCGGGTCCGGCAAATCCACGCTCATCGGAGAGATCACCGAGGACCTGGCGGGCGTGGAACGCCTGGTCTCGGTCGACCAGAAGCCCATCGGCCGCACCCCGCGCTCCAACCTGGCGACCTACACCGGCCTCTTCGACGTCGTACGAAAGGTGTTCGCGTCCACCGACGCGGCACGCGCCCGCAGTTACGGCGTCGGACGGTTCTCCTTCAACGTCGCCGGCGGGCGCTGCGAGACCTGCCAGGGCGAGGGGTTCGTCAGCGTCGAGCTGCTGTTCCTGCCGAGCACATACGCGCCGTGCCCGGACTGCGGCGGGGCCCGCTACAACCCCGAGACGCTCGAAGTGACCTACCGGGGACGGAACATCGCGCAGGTGCTGGACCTGACGGTGGAGAGCGCGGCGGAGTTCTTCGCCGACACCCCGGCGGTGGCCCGCAGCCTGACCACCCTCCTCGACGTCGGCCTCGGCTATCTGCGCCTCGGGCAGCCCGCCACCGAACTGTCCGGCGGCGAGGCCCAACGCATCAAGCTGGCAAGCGAGTTGCAGCGCGGCCGCCGCGGCCACACCCTCTACCTCCTCGACGAGCCGACCACCGGCCTCCACCCGGCCGACGTCGAGGTCCTGATGCGCCAACTCCACGGACTGGTCGACGCCGGCCACACCGTGATCGTCGTCGAGCACGACATGTCGGTCGTGGCGGGCGCGGACTGGGTGATCGACCTTGGGCCGGGCGGCGGGGACGCGGGCGGGCGGGTCGTGGCGGCGGGGACGCCGACGGAGGTCGCGGGGGCGGGCGGGAGCGCCACGGCTGCCTATCTGGCCCGGGCGCTTGGCTGAGCGCAGATGCCCGGGGTCGGCCCCAGCGGTGGTCGGAGCAGTGGACCAAGGCCCGAATCGTCCGCTTTAGACTGACCGGTTCCGCGTCGGTCAACGTGACGCGGCGGCAATAGCATCGGCCGCGGAGGGGATGCCCGCCCGACACCGATCACCAGGAGGTCGTCATGGCTGACGACACCACGATCCAGGAGCGTGCGCTCACCGCGCCGAAACAGATCCCCGGAACTCCCAACGCGGACGCCGAGCCCCCGACCGTCGCCCGGTCGGGGAGCAGCATCTTCGTCCTCTGGCACGAGTTTCCGCCCGGCTTCGATCCGAACGACCCGCAGCCGGACGTCTTCCTGGCCCGGAGCAAGGACGGGGGCACGACGTTCCTGCCCCGGATCAACCTCAGCGACAGTCGCACGATCTTCTCCGGCGGCGAGAGGATCGCGGTGTCGGGTACCCGGGTCTATGTGGTGTGGGCCGAGGGCGGCGACGTGGTCTTCCGGCGGGACCGGGAGAACGACGGCATCTTCGCCAACCGCATCAAGCTGAGCGATGCCACCACCGGCACCGATCCCGACTTCCTTCGAGTGGTGGCATCCGGGACCAACGTCTTCGTGGCCTGGCAGGCGGTGGTGAACAACCAATTCGCCGTCTTCCTCACCCGGAGTGCCAACGGAGGTGACAGCTTCCAGGCCCCCACGAAGGTCAGCGCCGACAACCCGGAGTCGCCGAGCCTGGACATGACGTTGGCCGGCGACAACCGGGTCCTGCTTGCCTGGCGCGATTCCAACGGCCCCGCGGGCGCGGGAATCGAGATCTTCTACGCCCTGAAGCCGTAACCGTTCATCGGGTGGTGAGCAGGCCGGCCACGAGGTCGCGCGGCAGCCCGTGGGTGTCGTGCAGGTAGCCGAAGTCCTCGTCCGTCAGCGGTCGCTGGAACTCCGAGCGGGACAGCACGCGGCGACCTCGTTCGAGGAGTTTCGTGAACCGCCGTTCCTCCTCCAGCAGTTCGTCACGGATCGGGCCGGCTCCGCAGGGCTGGCGGAAGTGGTCGAGGGTGTGCTCGATGAGTTCCTCCGGCAGGTCGGACAAGGTTCGGTCGGAGCCGTCGCGCCTCAGCGTGGTGAGGAGGCGGCGGAGCAGGCGGCGCAGTACGTAGCCGCGGCCGGTGTTGGACGGGCGTACGCCGTCGCCGAGTACGACGATGCCCGAGCGCAGGTGGTCGCAGACGAGACGCATCGAGGGCTCGTCCAGGTCCCACAGCGGCGGCAGCAGTCGCGTCCACGGCTCGAACAGGTCCGTCTCGTAGACCGAGTTGTGGCCCTGGAGGACGGTCAGCAGCCGTTCCAGTCCCATGCCCGTGTCGACGCTTGGCTGCCGGAGAGGTTCGAGGCTGCCGTCCTCGTGGCGGTGGTAGCGCATGTGGACGTGGTTCCAGATCTCCACCCAGCGCGGGTCGGTGGTCGGGGTGCCCCGGGGTGAGGTGTCGCCGGTCCAGACGAAGATCTCCGAGTCGGGACCGCACGGGCCGACAGGGCCGTTGGACCACCAGTTGTCCTCGACGGTCGGCTCCACGGGCACTCCCAACTCCCGCCAGGTGCTCAGGGATTCGATGTCGGGGCCCACCTGGTCGTCGCCGCCGAAGACGGTGACGTGCAGCCGGTCGTGCGGGATGCCGAATCCGTCGCTCAGCAGCTCGTGTCCCCACCGCAGGCTCTGCGAGTGGCCGTAGTCGCCCAGCGACCAGGAGCCGAGCATCTCGAAGACGGTCAGGTGGGTGAGGTCGCCGATCTCGTCGAGGTCTGTCGTGCGCAGACAGCGCTGGACGTTGAGCAGGCGTCGGCCGTGGGGATGGGGGCGGCCCTGGAGGTAGGGCGTGAGGGGGTGCATGCCGGAGGTGGTGAACAGCACCGGGTCCGAGGGCGGGGGCAGGAGCGAGCTTCCGGTGACGAGGTGGTGTCCGCGCTCGCGGTAGAAGTCGGTGAACGTCCGCAGGGTCTGCTCGGTGTTCATGGCGTTGGTCCTTCGGGTCGTGGGGACCGGAAAGAACCGCGCGAGCAGACGGGGAGGAGAGGTGCGACGACGTCCCGGCGGTCCGTTTCCGGCCGCCGGGGAATGTGGTGGAGAGGTCAGGCGTCGGCAGCCGGTGAGCTGGTCGCTCGCGCGGCTGCGGTGCGGGTTCGCCTGATGACCTTCATGGGATCAACGCTAACAGTCGGTGCCCGAGCCGTCCTCGGGTTTTTCTCTCGCCGCGCCTACGCCACCAACGCGGCGTGGGTCCAGTCGGGTTGGGCCGTTGCGCCTGGCTGCGCGGCCCGGGCGAGGGAGCGACGGTCGGGGTGGCTGCCGGGCGGGATGACCGGCCGTACCTCCACCTCGGCGACCAGCCCGCGGGCCGACACCACCCGCCACACCGAGGCCAGCAGCGAGTCGTCGCCGATGAAGGCGGGCGCCGTGCTGGACGGCCCGCCGGTCACCCGGTACTGCAGGCGTACGGGCTGGACGGGCACGCCGGCGTCCAGCGCGGCCTGGAAGACTGCCCGGCGGAAGTTGCCCTGGGCGCGGCCGCACCAGGTGCTGCCCTCGGGGAAGACCCCGACGGCCTGCCCGTCGCGCAGCGCGTCCGCAATGCGGGCGACCGTGCCGGGGAGGGCGCGCAGCCGGTTGCGGTCGATGAACAGGGCGCCGCGCGCGGCCACCGGCCCGGCCACCGGCCACTGCCGGATGTCGGACTTGGCCAGCATCCGGGCCGGGCGGACGGCGGCCAGCAGCGGGATGTCCAGCCAGGAGATGTGGTTGGCGACCAGCAGCAGTCCGCCGGTGGGCGCGGCGGCGCCGGTGATACGGACCTGGACCCCTGCGGCCCGTACGATCCACCGGCACCACCGCTTGACCCACTCGGCGGGGATCTTCCCGCCGAGCGGCGACAGCCCGATCCCGACGATCATCAGGATCGTGACCGCCGCGATCCGCGCCACGGCACGTGGTACGGCCGTGACGGACCCCGTCGGCTCGATGCACGCCCTGGGGGTGCAGGGCGCGCTGGGCTGCCAGACGCTCATCAGGCCGGGACGAGGGAGAGGAAGTGCCGCAGATAGCGCGGGTTGACCCGGCGCATCGACAGCAGCACGTACATGTCGGCGACCCCGAAGTCCGGGTCGTGGGCGGGCTCGGCGCACACCCAGGCACCGAGGCGCAGGTAGCCGCGCAGCAGGGCGGGGAGTTCGGTGCGCGCGGCCGGGGCGGCCGTGTTCGGGACCCAGGGCAGCAGGGGCCGTACCCGGAACTCCTCCGGCGCCAGGTACTTGTCCCGCACCCGGTCCCAGGTCGCGGAGGCGAGCGCGCCACCGTCGGCGAGCGGGATGGAGCAGCAGCCGGCCAGCCACTCGTGGCCGCGGTCGACCATGTAGCGGGCGATGCCGGCCCAGATGAGGCCGATGACGGCGCCGTCGCGGTGGTCGGGGTGCACGCAGGAGCGGCCGACCTCGACCAGGCCGGGGCGGATCACGTCGAGCGCACCCAGGTCGAACTCGCCCTCGGAGTACAGCCGTCCGGCGACCGCGGCGCGCTCCGGCGGCAGCAGCCGGTAGGTGCCGACGACCTGGCCGGTCACCTCCTCGCGCACCAGCAGGTGGTCGCAGTACGCGTCGAAGGAGTCGATGTCGTAGCCGGGCTGCGGGGTGGCCAGCAGGGCGCCCATCTCCCCGGCGAACACCTCGTGCCGCAGCCGCTGCGCGGCACGCACGTCGGCCTCGTCGCGAGCGAGGGAGACGGAGTAGCGGGTGGGGGCCTCGGACTGCGGGGGACGGTCGAGGGTGGTTACGCCGGTCATGGCTCTCTCCTGATCGCGGGCCGGGTCGGCGGAGCGGGCGGCAGACCGGTAGCGTTCGATCTGCCGCCCCTGTTCTTCCGATGCCGACTGACCTTCGCGTGTCCGGCGCAGAGAGAGCGGGTGTGGGGTTGTTGAACGGCTCGCTCAGCGGGCCGATCGTGCGCTGCCGTTCACTTCGCGGCCACGCACTGCTCCAGCCATCCCCTCGTTTCCGCCTCGTCGAGCACACGCTCCAGGACCAGGTCCCCGGTCATGCCGGGGAAGAACCGGCCCGCGGGCCAGCCCCGCTGGTACGGCGGCGGGTCGAGGACGAGCAGCCGTACACCGTCAACGACCGGGATGTCCGCGGGGGTTCCCTCGTTCCACACCCACTCGCCGTCCGGGCCCACGAGGTTGAAGGAACCGGTGGTCGGCACCTGCCCGGCCGCGTCACGGCACACCGCGGCCTCCTGGGCGGACGGGGCGTGACCGGGCACGTGGCCGCCGCCCACGAGGACGTCGGCGAGGAGGGTGTGCAGCTGGAAGTTGTCGCCGAGGCCGCTCATGCGCAGCGCATAGCCGGTGCCGGTCGGCCGGTGGAGCACGACCATCGGCTCGTCGTCGAGGACGAGCAGGGCGTAGTACAGGCACTTGAAGTCGTGGTCGGAGGCCTCCTGCACGGACCTCACCGCCTCCAGCAGCCGGAGGCGCCGGTCGCCGAGCTCAGCCCGCACCGCGGCGTGGTTGAGCATCGCCACGGACGCCATCTCCCACTGGGGCAGCGTCAGCCAGCCCTCCGCCGCGTCCTCGCCGACCCGTTCGAGGGCCGCTTCGTCCAGGGCGTCCGGATCCGGATCGGGGATCTCTCCCCCGCCGGTCGCCACCCAGCGCGCGCAGAACTCCGCGGCGACGCCGAGCGCTTCGCCGAGCCCGTCGAAGACGTACGGCGCGCAGGCGCCCGCGTCGGCGCCCCGCTCGACGCATGCCCCGACCAGTACGGCGACCAGGCCGCGGGGCCCGAAGGGCACCTCCGGAAGCAGCGCCGCCAGCCGCGGCCCGGCCTGGACGAACTCGCCGTCCCCCGCCTTGGCGTAGTGCTGCTGAATCTCCTGCATCGCGCGCTGCGAACGCTCCCCGTCCCGCTCACGCACAGCGGCCTCGAACCCGGCGACGGCCTCGAGGAACCGCTCCCTCCCCTTACGTCCAAAGATCATGCGCGGACACTACACACAGCCCACAAGCGAGACGGGGCCGGGGAGCACCACTCCCGGCCCCGCCCGTCCGCACGTTGTCGGCGAACGCTTGTTGCTGCCTGGCAGGCGCTACCGCTTCGCCACCTTCCGAGTCGCCCGCAGCCACTCCTTGTTCATGCTCGTGATCGACACCAGCGGAATGCCCTTGGGGCAGGCGGTGGCGCACTCCCCCGTCAACGTGCAGCCCCCGAACCCCTCGTCGTCCATCTGCGCCACCATGTCCAGCACCCGCGTCTCACGCTCGGGCGCCCCCTGCGGCAGCACGTTCAGATGGTTGACCTTGGCGGACGTGAACAACATCGCCGCCCCGTTGGGACACGCCGCCACACACGCCCCGCACCCGATGCACTCGGCGTGCTCGAAGGCGAAGTCCGCATCCGGCTTCGGCACCGGCGTCGCATGCGCCTCCGGCGCGGCCCCGGTCGGCGCGGTGATGTACCCGCCGGCCTGGATGATCCGGTCGAAGGCCGACCGGTCCACCACCAGATCCTTGATCACCGGGAACGCGGACGCCCTCCACGGCTCGATGTCGATCGTGTCGCCGTCCTTGAAGGACCGCATGTGCAACTGACAGGTGGTGGTCCGCTCCGGCCCGTGCGCATCCCCGTTGATCACGAGCGAACACGCACCGCAGATGCCCTCGCGGCAGTCGTGGTCGAAGGCCACCGGGTCCTCACCGCGCAGGATGAGTTCCTCGTTGAGCGTGTCGAGCATCTCCAGGAACGACATGTCGGAGGAGATGCCGTCCACCTCGTACGTGGACATGGCGCCTTCGGCGTCGGCGTTCTTCTGCCGCCAGACGCGCAGGGTGAGCTTCATGCGTAGCTCCGCTGAGTGGGGTGGACGTACTCGAAGACCAGGTCTTCCTTGTGCAGGGTCGGAGCCTCGCCGGTGCCGGTGAACTCCCAGGCGGCCGCATAGGCGAACTCGTCGTCCCGGCGGGCCGCTTCGCCGTCCGGCGTCTGCGACTCCTCGCGGAAGTGGCCGCCGCAGGACTCACTGCGGTGCAGCGCGTCGAGGCACATGAGCTCGGCGAGCTCCAGGTAGTCGACGACGCGATTCGCCTTCTCCAGCGACTGGTTGAACTCCTCGCCGGTGCCGGGCACCTTGATGCGCCGCCAGAACTCCTCGCGGATCTGCGGGATCCGCTCAAGTGCCTTGCGCAGACCCGCATCCGTACGGGCCATCCCGCAGAACTCCCACATGAGTTCGCCGACTTCGCGGTGGAAGGAGTCGGGGGTGCGGTCGCCGTCGACGGACAGCAGCAGGTTGAGCCGGTCCTCCGTCTCCGCCAACACCTCCTGTACGACGGGGTGTTCGGTGGTGACGGCCTGGTGGTGCGGGTTGCGGGCGAGGTAGTCGTTGATGGTCGCCGGCAGCACGAAGTAGCCGTCGGCCAGCCCCTGCATGAGCGCGGACGCACCCAGCCGGTTCGCCCCGTGGTCCGAGAAGTTGGCCTCACCGATCGCGAACAGGCCAGGGATGGTGGTCTGCAGGTCGTAGTCGACCCACAGCCCGCCCATCGTGTAGTGCACGGCGGGGTAGATCCGCATCGGCACCTCGTACGGATCCTCGTCGGTGATCCGCTGGTACATGTCGAAGAGGTTGCCGTACTTGGCCTCGACGGCCTTGCGGCCCATGCGCTTGATGGCGTCCGCGAAGTCCAGGTAGACGCCCTGACCACCCGGCCCGACGCCCCTGCCCTCGTCGCAGACGTTCTTCGCGGCGCGGGAGGCGATGTCGCGCGGGACCAGGTTGCCGAAGGACGGGTAGATGCGCTCCAGGTAGTAGTCGCGCTCGTCCTCGGGGATCTTGTTCGGCGGCCGGTCGTCGCCCCTGGCCTTCGGCACCCAGATCCGGCCGTCGTTGCGCAGCGACTCGCTCATCAGCGTCAGCTTGGACTGGTGGTCGCCGGTGCGCGGGATGCAGGTCGGATGGATCTGTGTGAAGCAGGGGTTGGCGAAGTAGGCGCCGCGCCGGTGGGCCCGCCAGATGGCGGTGGCGTTGGAGTTCATGGCATTCGTCGACAGGTAGAAGACGTTGCCGTAACCGCCACTTGCCAGTACGACGGCGTCCGCGAAGTAGGTGTCGATCTTGCCGGTGATGAGATCACGCGCCACGATCCCGCGCGCCCGCCCGTCGACGACGATCAGGTCGAGCATCTCGGTCCGCGGGTGCATCTCGATGTTGCCCGCGGCGATCTGCCTGCTGAGCGCCTGGTACGCGCCGAGCAGAAGCTGCTGACCCGTCTGCCCGCGGGCGTAGAAGGTCCGCGACACCTGTACGCCGCCGAAGGAACGGGTGTCGAGCAGGCCGCCGTACTCCCGCGCGAACGGCACGCCCTGCGCCACGCACTGGTCGATGATCTCCACCGAGATCTGCGCCAGCCGGTGGACGTTGGACTCGCGCGCCCTGAAGTCGCCGCCCTTGACGGTGTCGTAGAAGAGGCGGTGGATGGAGTCGCCGTCGTTGCGGTAGTTCTTGGCCGCGTTGATGCCACCCTGCGCGGCGATGGAGTGGGCGCGGCGCGGGGAGTCCTGGTAGCAGAACTGGACGACGTGGTAGCCCTGTTCGGCGAGCGTGGCACCCGCGGAGCCGCCCGCCAGCCCCGTGCCCACCACGATCACCGTGTGCTTGCGCCGGTTGGCAGGGTTGACCAGCTTGGCCTCGAAACGGCGCTTGTCCCAGCGCTCGTTGACGGGACCGGACGGGGCCTTGTCGTCGGCGAGGGGCTCGCCGGTGTTGTAGTCCACGAAGTCGGTCATGTTCAGCTCACCACTCCGGTCATGACGCCCACGGGGACGGCGATGAAGCCGGCCGTGAGCAGCAGTGCGAGGACGTTGGCGACGGTCTTCAGGGCGCGGTCGCGGGCGCGGCTGCCGACGCCGAGGGTCTGCGCGGCGCTCCAGAAGCCGTGCCGGACGTGCAGGCCGAGCGCGAGCATCGCGACGATGTAGATGACGTTGCCGTACCAGGTGGAGAAGGTGTCCACGACGTTCTGGTACGGGTGGCCCTCCTGGAAACCGCCCGAGTGCACGGTGCCGGTCGTCAGGTCGAGGATGTGCCACACGATGAACAGACCGAGGATGATCCCGCCCCAGCGCATGGTGCGCGTCGCGTAGCTGGCCCGCGGCCTCTTGTGCACGTACTTGCTGGGCCGCGCCCTGATGTCGCGGCGGCTGAGCTGGTAGGCGGACGTGGCGTGGGCGACGACCGCGACCACGAGCACCACCCGGATCAGCCAGAGCGTCCACTCGTAGTGCATGAACGGCTCGCCGATGGTGCGCAGCCAGTGGGCGTAGTGGTTGAACTCGCCCGCCCCGAAGAAGATCTTCAGGTTGCCGATCATGTGGACGACCAGGTACAGCAGCATGATCACACCGCTGACGGCCATCACCGTCTTCTTGCCGACGGTGCTGTCCCACACGGTGCGCGCCATGGACGGCCGTCGGTCCGTCCGCGTTGCCAGAGCCATGACTCAAGACGCTAGGGCCGAACGGCCCCATCGGTCCAAGACATGGTCCGGCTTGATTCCATAGGAAGCGGCTATCGTACGAGGATGCAGTTCCAGCAGCTCCAGTACTTCGTGGCGGTCGCCGAGACCCGGCACTTCACCCGGGCCGCCGACCTGGTCCATGTCGCGCAGCCGTCGCTGTCCCAGCAGATCAAGGCACTGGAGCGGGAGCTGGGGGCCGATCTGTTCCTGCGGGCGCGCGGCAACATCACGCTGACCGACGCGGGCGAGGCGCTGCTGCCGCTGGCCCGCCGCATCCTGGCGGACGCGGACACGGCGCGGCACGAGGTGCAGGAGCTGGTGCAGCTGCGCAGTGGCCGGGTGCGGCTGGGCGCGACGCCGAGCCTGTGCACGGGTCTGCTGCCGGATGTGCTGCGCGCCTTCCACGACCGCTATCCCGGCATCCGGCTGCTGATCGAGGAGGGCGGCTCGCACGATCTCGTACGCGAACTCGCCCGCGGCGCCCTCGACTTGGCGCTCGTCGTGCTGCCGCTGCCCTCGCCCTCCCCCGCGCTGACGACGGTGGAGCTGCTGCGCGAGGACCTGGTGGTGGTGTCGTCACCGGAGTCGCCGGCGCCCGCCGGACCGGGCCGGCGCACCGTACGCATCGCCGACCTGGAGAGCGCACCCATGGTGATGTTCCGGCACGGCTACGACCTGCGCGAACTGACCGTGGCCGCGTGCCGCGCCGAGGGCTTCGAGCCCGACTTCGCGGTGGAGGGCGGCGAGATGGACGCGGTGCTGGGGTTCGTACGGGCCGGGCTCGGCGTGGCCGTCGTACCGCGCATGGTCGCGGCACGGTCCGGCCGCGGACTCCGGGTCACCCCGCTCGCCCGGCCCGGACTGCACCGCACCATCGCACTGGCGCACCGCAGCGACGTGGCACCGCCGCGGGCGGCGCGCGAGCTCCAGCGGATGCTGCTGGAGCGGTGAGCCGGGCCGGGGCCTAGTCCGTCCCCGGCGGCACGGGGGTGCCCTGGTGGTAGTACATGCGCCAGCCCGTCTCCTCGTCGCGCTTGCGCCACAGGGAGCTGCGGCGGGCCCGGCGGCCGTCGAAGACGGTCTCGAACGTGAGGTGCACCAGACCGGGCGCGAGCAGGACACCCGTGATCTCCGACGGCTGGTAGACCGGACCGTCCACGGAACTGCCGGGCTTGTCGGGCAGCCCGGCGACCGTCTCCTCGTACGTGTACCGCCGCCCCGAGGCGCCGACCTCCACGAACTCGGGGTCGAACAGCCGGGCGCCCTCGGCGGAGGAGCGGACGGCGGGGTCCAGGAGTCGCAGTTCGCCGGCGATCGCCGCGTTCACGTCGTCGTTTTCGTGGTTCACACGGGCATCCTTGCGCGTGAACCCAGTGCGTCGGCAAGCGAGTTGTGCCTTGGCGGGGGCAGAGGTGTCGGCCAGGTATCGGTTCGACCGCGACTGCGGCGGCGGACAGCGGTTGGGACTTGGCGGGCGCCCGGACGGAAGGCGGGGGTGTATGCACCCGGACCGGGCGGGGTCGACACAGCCAGGCTGGAGTCGGGGTGAGGCCGGGCGGGACGTGGCGCTGCGGGGCTGCCGGGGAATGGCCGCAGGCCTCGCGTGGTCCAGCCGGGTCGGTGATCACAACGGTTCGGATCGGGGTGGAGCCGGGCCGGGCCGTCCGCGAGGGGCTGCCGCCGAGGCCGGCCGGTCGTCCGGTTCCTTCGCCAGCAGCGCGAGGATCAACTCGTCCCAGCTGCACGGCAGTTCGGGGCGCAGTCGGCTCGGCGGCAGCGGCGGCTCGTTCAAGTGCGCACCGGGACGGGCTCGATCGTGGGCCCGGCATTCCCATCGGCGACCAGGTCGGCCTCGGGCCTCGCCCGGAACGCGGTCCGCCATTCGCGTTGATCGTATGGAGATGTGCCGAACTCCTACGACGAACCTGGCCTGGGGCTGCGCGCACCGTGAGACTGACAGCCGGCCGCGGCGGCCTGTCCGAGCAGCGCGCCAGGCGCCGAACCCCACTGGCCGATCGACGATCGAGGAGTTCAGATGCGCCTGTGCAAGCGAGCTGTCGCCACCGTGTTCGTGGCCACCACCGCGCTTATCGCCCTCGCTCCCCAGGCCATGGCCGCCCCCATGCCCTGGGAGACCAGCAAGACGCCCGTGATCACCACCCACCACGTCACCTCCACAGCGGCCAGCGCGAGCGGCACGGTCTCCGCACAGTGCGGGGCCCCCTGCTACGAGTAGGCGGCCACCGCGCGGACCTGATGACCATGGGGCAACCGCAGTGACCTCAACAACTGTCACGAAAGAAGAGGGGTTGACTTGCGTCCAAGCATCCGACGGACCGCAAAAAGAACGACCGCGGTCGTAGCCACGCTCGTGGCTGCCGCAGGATTGACTCTGACAGGCGCGCCCAGCGCGGCTGCCGCCGATCGGGCGTCGTTCGACCTCACAGTCGGCGCGACCTACTTTCGCGGCACGATCGACTTCTACAACCGGTCGGTCAGCGTCGACGGCGTACTCCGAGGCCTGAGCACCGGATGCCGCCGGGGAGCGGCATGGGCGAACGACGCCTCCGGAAAAGTCCTGGACCACAGGAGTACGAGCCTCGTGTGCAACGGGGCCGTTTCTCGACAGATCCCACTCACGGCGGACGTGGCGGGTGGAGCCGCGCTGGTCGAGGTCGACCTCCTTGACGCCGAGGGACGCCCCATCGCCTACTGCTTCGCCGTCCGCGGAGACGAGTACTGCGAGTAGTCGACGGAGGATCCAGCCACGCGGCGTGCGAGGTGCTTCTCTTGACCGCTGCCCGCCCCGGAGGCTTGTCAGAGCGATGTGCCACGCTCTGGGCGTGACCTACGACCTGGCTGTCTGGGAAGGCGAGCGGCCGGCGGACGACAAGACCGCCGGCCGAGTCTTCACCGACCTCTACGACCGCTACATCGATGGGCAGCTGGAACACCCTCCGACCGAGAAGATCGCTGCTTACGTGGCCACGCTTCTTGAACGCTGGTGTGACATCGCCGAGGACGAGGACGACACCTCTCCTTGGGCAACCGGCCCGTTGATCGACGAAGCCAGTGGCCCGCTCATCTACTTCGCGATGCGCTGGAGCATGGCCGAGGAAGCATCCGCCTATGCGGCAGCCGTGGCGGAGTCGATGGGCCTGGTCTGCTTCGACGTACAGCAGGACGGGCTCAGGCCTTGAACTGCGTGCTGTCGTACCTCAGTTATGAGAGCTCGTTAAGTCCGTTTCCGATATTCCACGTGCTGGTTGTCGAGGAGTCCTTGGTGGACGGGTCGTCCCAGGCGTGAGCGGGTGACGTTGATCGAGGGCTCGCTGGTGGGCAGGCCGAGGTACTCGTGCAGATCCACGGACGCGGAACACCTTCTCGGGGTGAGGCGCCCCGCCCCCAGGGCATCTCGCCGTCGGCTCGCCCCTCACGGTAGCGGGCGGACTTCGCCGTCGTGGGCGAGGATCTTGGCATCCACCTCGAACTCGGCGGACATGAACTGCCGCGGTGGACGAGAGCGGGGGCGAGGAACCCGTCGGCCATGGAAGAGGACGGTGCCGTGCAGGGCGGAGTCGCTGCCGGGCGCGGTCACGCCTCTACAGTTGCTGTGTCATACGTCGACCTGCTCGAAGATGTGCGGGTACGACACGATGTCGTCGGGGAACTCGGCAGCCATGCGCTGGAACTCCGGGCTGCCGAACGCCGTGGCGAGAGCCTCGGTCGACTCCCAGACCGCGACGTTCATCAGAAGTTGACTGTCCGCCGTTCCCTTGTGCATCTGCAAGGAGACGAATCCCGGCTGAGCCTTCATGAACTCCGCCTGCCTCCGAAAGAGGGTCAGGAACGCTTCAGTCCTCTCCTTCGGAACGAAGAAGGTGTTGGCCAGGACGATGGGTCCGGTCTTCTCCTTGAACTGCGCGAACATCGGCGTAATCGGGTCCAGGCTCTGCAGCTTGGCCATCATCGGTACTTCCTCTCGCTATCGGTAGTCCCACGGCACCGAGGCGGCCGACCACCGCCGTACTGG
Organism: Streptomyces sp. NPDC001663; assembly: GCF_042893105.1. Lineage (NCBI taxonomy): Bacteria > Bacillati > Actinomycetota > Actinomycetes > Kitasatosporales > Streptomycetaceae > Streptomyces > Streptomyces sp. NPDC001663. Next base: position 66,267 of record NZ_JBIAUR010000001.1, read on the forward strand.
GTCCGGCGACGCTCACGACGCTCGCTTGTCCGTGGGGGTACTGCTTTCTGAGGACCGTTCCATCGTCGCGGCGTAAGCGGGCCGTGAAGTCAGCCGCAGTTCCTGGTCCGACGGGCGACTTCGGTCGGGCCGCGCGAAGCCGTGTCATACGTGGGGATGACACCGGACCCTGGGGGGGCGCGGGCTCTGATGCACCCTCAGAGGACGTCAAGTCCGTTTCTGGTAGCGGTCTCGTCCGGGTTGAGCGAGGAAGCCTTGACGGGTGAGGCGTCCGAGGCGCTGCTGCCCGAGCACGCCGAGGCGATGCTCACCCTCGCTGCCATCACCCCGCATGACCCGTCCTCACGCGACAACAGCCCGTCATGCCCCACCTGCAGCTCGGCACCCCGGTGGTGCGGTGCCGGGACAACCCGAACGTGCAACTGGTCCAGGAACCGGCCGACTTCGCCGATGCACCAAACGGCCGTCTCATCGAACGACCCGAAGCCTTCTGAGCCTCAACTCACCCACACGTCTTGCCAATTACTCATCCGGCGGCGCCGAAATGACCTTTAGGGTGGGGCAATGGCCCGCCCCATTCGCCACTCCAGCACCAGGATCGTTCTCACTGGTCGGTGTGGAGGAGGGGTAACGCTCAGTTGCCAACCGTCCCGCCGATGGAGGCTGACACTGCATGCACGAGCACAAGACCTTCGTCGAACTCATGTGTGCACGGGCGGCCGAGCACGGTGACCGGACCGCCCTGATCTTCAGCGTGGACCCACTCCGCGCCGAGGCCGACGAGACCCTGACGTACGGGGAACTCGACCAGGCCGCCCGCCGGGTCGCCGCGCTGTTGCAGGAACGGTTCGCCGTCGGCGACCGCCTGCTGGTGCTGCATCCCTCCGGGCCGGGGTTCGCGCAGTCCCTCCTGGGTTGCATGTACGCGGGCATGGTCCCGGTGCCCGCGCCGCCGCCCGACGGCCATCAGCGGCGGCAGGGCGACCGGCTCGCCGCGATCGCCCGGGACGCGGGAGTGGCCGGAGCCCTGGCCGAGGGCACTGACCTCGAGGCGCTTGCGTCCTGGGCCAAGGAGCAGGACCTCCGGGGCCTGACCGTGCTCGCACCCCACTCCGCCAGAGACGAGTTGCCCGCGGCGAGCCGGTGGCGGCCTCCTCCAGCAGACCCGCACGCCCTGGCCTTCCTTCAGTACACCTCGGGGTCCACCGCCGACCCCAAGGGCGTCATGGTCGACCATGCCAACCTGCTGGCCAACGCCGAGATCCTCGTCGCGATTTCCGGTATGAGCGCCGACCGCCCGGTGGGCGGCTGGCTTCCGCTGTACCACGACTTCGGGCTGATCGGGCTGCTGCTCACGCCGCTCGTCCTGGGCGGTCGCAGCGTGCTGATGCCGCCGACGGCATTCCTCAAGCGCCCGCACACATGGTTGACGCTGATCGACCGGCACGGCATCGACTTCTCTCCCGCTCCGAACTTCGCCTACGACCTGTGCCTGAAGCGGATCACCGACGAGGAGCTGGCCCGGCTGGACCTCTCGCGCTGGCGGTGCGCGGTGAACGGCGCCGAGCCCGTCCAGGCCGCCACCGTCGAGGCGTTCACCCGACGGTTCGCCGCCGCCGGGCTGCGCCCCGAGGCGATGCTCCCCGGCTACGGGATGGCCGAGACGACCCTGGTCGTCTCCGGCGACCGGCCTGCCCGCCGCGCCGTGATCACCGAGGTGGACGCCGCCGCGTTCGAGCGCGGCGAGCTGCTGCCCCCGGCCCCCGGCGCGACCGTGCACCGCATCGTCAGCAGCGGCCCCGCCGAGCACCTCGACGTCCGGATCATCGACGCCGACGGGGGTCGGACGCTGCCGGACGGCCGGGTAGGCGAGATCTGGGTGCGCGGCCCGAACGTGGCCCGGGGCTACTGGGGACGGTCCGCGGAGACCCGGCGCGTCTTCGACGCCGTCACGCCCGACGGGGAGAGCGGCTTCCTGCGCACCGGGGACTTGGGGATCCTGCACGAGGGCGAGCTGTACGTCACGGGCCGCAGCAAGGAGCTGATCATCGTCCGCGGCCGCAACCTCTACCCGCAGGACCTGGAGGCGGCGACGCGGGAGGCGCACCCGGCTCTGGAAGGCGGCGTCGGGGCGGCCTTCTCGGTCCCGGTGCCCGAGGAGGAGGTCGTGGTCGTCCGCGAGTGCCGGGCCCCCCGGGCAGCGCCGGACGAGCTGGCCCGCGTCGCCGCGAGTGTCCGCGACCGCCTCACCCGGGATGTCGGGGTGCCCGCCCAGAACGTCGTGCTCGTGCCTCCCGGCACGGTGGCGCGGACGACCAGCGGCAAGATCCAGCGTCGGCTGCTGCGCCGGCGGTTCCTCGGCGGCGAGCTTGAGATCCTGCACGCGGAACTGTCGTCGGCCGTGCGCGCCCGGCTGGGCGACGCGGCGGGCGGTGACGCCTCGTGACGGTGACCGACATACCGATCGACACCGGCCGGGTCGACCTCGCCGGCTTCGACCGGGCGCTCGGCGATCCCGCCGACCCCTCCGCGCCCCTCTCCTACGCCCGCAGCGCCGAGCTGGACCGCGCCGAGCAGTTCCCCGCCGACATCTGCCGGGAGCTCGACCGGATGGGGCTGCCGCGCCTGTACGTGCCTGCCGAGTTCGGCGGGGCGCTGACCCGCTACGACGAGCTCGTCGCGGCACTGCGGGCGGTGGCGCGCCGCGACCTGACCGTCGCGATCGGGCACGGCAAGACATTCCTCGGCGGCGGCTGCATGTGGCTGGCGGGCCGCCCGGAGCAGGCGCGCGAGCTCGGCGCCGACATCATCGCCGGGGCGCCGGTGTCATGGGGCCTGACCGAGCGTGGCCACGGCAGTGACCTGCTCGCCGGCGAGACGACCGCCACGCCGGAACCCGGCGGCTTCCGCGTGCACGGCGAGAAATGGCTGATCAACAACGCCACCCGCGGCACGCTGCTCTGCCTTCTCGTGCGCACCCGGCCGGAGGGCGGGCCGCGCGGCTTCAGCCTGCTGCTGGCCGACAAACGGCGGCTCCCGGCGGACCGCTGGCGGCCGCTGCCCAAGGTGCCCACGCACGGCATCCGGGGCGCCGACATCAGCGGAATCGCGCTGGACGACTGCCCGTTCCCGGCCGACGCGCTGATCGGCGAGGAGGGCGCCGGGCTGGAGATCGTGCTCAAGGCGTTGCAGCTCACCCGGACCGCCTGTACGGCCCTGTCGCTCGGCGCCGCCGACCAGGCGGTGCGGCTGGCCGAGGAGTTCGCCGCGCAGCGCGAGCTCTACGGCCGTCGGCTGATCGAGTTGCCGCACGTACGCCGCGTGCTCGGAGAGGCGTACGCGGCGCTCCACGCCGCCGAGATCGTGAGCGTGCTGGCGGCCCGCAGCGTGCACACCCTGCCGGAGGAGATGGCCGTCATCTCAGCGGTGGCCAAGTCGTACGTCCCCACCCGCGTCGACGAGCTGGTCGCCGCCTGCGGCGAGCTGCTGGGCGCCCGCGCGTTCCTCACCGAGGTCCACGAGCACGGCGCGTTCCAGAAGCTGGAGCGCGACCACCGGGTGGTCGGCATCTTCGACGGCAGCACCTTCGTCAACCAGCACGTCCTGATCAACCACTTCCCGGTGCTGGCCCGCGGGCATCAGCAGGGCATCGCCGACGAGGAGGCCGTCGCCCGCGCCGCCGACCTGTCGGCACCGCCACCCCCGGCCCGGCTCGACCGGCTGACCCTGCTGGCGCGCGGCGGGTGCAGCCTCACGCAGAGCCTGCACACCGCGAGCGGTCAACTGCGTGCGCTGGCGTCCGCAGGAGAGGCGCCCGCACATGTGGCCGAGCTCGCCGAGGAGCTCACCGACAGCTGCGACCGGCTCCACCGCGAGCTGGAGCTGAGCCCGCCCGCCTCCCAGGACGTGCCGCCGGAGGCCTTCGCGTTGGCGCGCCGCTACGAGCAGTGCTTCGCGGGTGCGGCCGCTCTGAGGGTGTGGCTGCACAACCGCACGCCCGGCGAGGACCCGCTGTGGCTGGAGGCGGTCCTCACCTACGTGCTGCGGTCGGTGCGTCCGCCGGGACGGCCGACCGACGGCGAGGTGTTCGACCGGCTCTTCGACGCTCGTACGGCCGGTCGTCCCGCCGCTCCTCCGACCTCGGTGGTCACCTCGTGATCGACAAGACGGGGTCGTGGGGGGCCCCCCCCCGCCGCCCCCCCCCCCCCCCCCCCCCCCCCCCCCCCCCCCCCCCACACCCCCCCCCCCCCCCCCGGGCCCCCCCCCCGGCCCCCCCACAC